>DAOUBZ010000343.1:0-6335 GCA_034432515.1 Chloroflexaceae bacterium
GCGGCCCGCCACGGGGTGACGGGGTGACAGGGTGACGACTGACGACGGTAGCGTCCTCGTCGTGTCGTCGTGCTACGGCTGGATGGAGGGATGCTGGTCGAGGTAATTGAGGGCGTCCTGGACGGTCTCGATCTTCTCGGCGTCCTCATCGCTGATCTCGATCTCGAACTCCTCTTCGATCGACATGATGAGTTCGACCAGGTCGAGCGAGTCAGCATTGAGATCGCGGGCGAAGGAGGCGCTGGGCACGATCTGGGTTTCATCGACGCCGAGTTGCTCGGCGATAATCTTGCGCAGGCGGTCTGCAACCTCAGGCGAAGGCATGGGTAGGTATCCCTTTCGTATCGCTGGGGGCGAATGCACTGGTGCGCCGCCAGCGCGGCTACAGCTCCTCGGTGCCGGGGCGATAGCGACTGACGACGGTACCGAGGACGCCATTGACAAAGCGGCTCGAGTTATCGCTGCCGAACTGCTTGGCGAGCTCGACTGCTTCATTGATCACCGCCTTGACGGGGGTACGCTCGGTCTCATCGACCAGCAGTTCGTAGAGGGCGATGCGCAACACCGCCTTATCGACACCGGGCATCTGGGTGATCGGCCAGTTCGGCGCGGCCTCTTCGATGATCCGGTCCAGATAGGAGCGATGTTCCCAGACGCCGAACACCAGGTTCCGCAGGAAGCGCTCGCCGTCTGCGGCGAATTGCTCATCCTCAAGGCGCCGTTCGTAGACCACGTCGATCGGGTGGTCGGTCGCATCGACCTCGAACAGGATTTGCAGCGCGACGATGCGGACGCGATGACGCAGACTACCCACGGAGGATCTCCAGTGCTCGCGGCGAGCGGCCTTCGTGAGCGGCGCGCGCCTGGCTACTGGCCACGGTGCGCCCAGCTTCGCCAGCGCGGATTGATACGACACTCCACGGCGTGCCCGGTCATTCTAATATTATTCTGCGGGAGCGTCAAGGGTGTGCTGGCGCCAATCCAGGGCCTGTGCAACGTCCGCCTCCGGCGGTGGAGGTTGGAGCGGCTACGCCGCAAAACCAACGAGAAAACCTGGGGCACGGGGCAAGCCTCACCCGCCACCGGCGGCAGCGGATCACAAGCCCTGTGCCGGGCGCGTGTGCCCGCTACAGCATCACCATGCCACCATCGATGGTAAACGTCTGCCCGGTGATGTAGCTGGCTGCATCGGAGGCGAGGAAGCAGACCAGGCCGGCCACCTCTTCAGGGCGCCCGAAGCGGGCGAGCGGGATACTCTCGAGAATGGCCTTGCGGGTGGCCTCACCGAGGGCGCCGGTCATCTCGGTTTCGATGAAGCCAGGGGCCACGGCGTTGACGGTGATGCCACGGCTGGCCATCTCGCGGGCGGTGGCCCGGGTGAAGCCGATGATGCCAGCCTTGGCGGCCGCGTAGTTGGCCTGGCCGGCATTGCCGATCAGGCCAATCACCGAGGCAAGGTTGATGATGCGCCCGCTGCGCTGTTTGCCCATCGGGCGGAGGGCGGCGCGGGTGCAGAGGAAGACGCTGCGCAGGTTGGTATTGAGCACCTGGTCGAAGTCTTCGTCCTTCATGCGCAGGATCAGCGTATCCCGGGTGAGGCCGGCATTGTTGACCAGGATGTCCAGCTGGCCATAGGTGGCGAGGGTAGTTTTGAGCAGGCGCTCGACTTCGGCCGCCTGGCTGACATCGGCCTGCACGGCACTGGCCTGGCCCCCGGCAGCACTGATCGCAGCGACCGTCTCCGCGGCGGCGGCGTTATTCTCCCGGTAGTTGACGATCACCGCAGCGCCGGCGGCGGCGAGGGTCGTGGCGATCGCCCGCCCGATCCCACGGCTGGCGCCGGTCACCAGGGCGGTGCGGCCTGTCAGATCCAGCTTCATGCCGTTGCCTCAAACGAGAGCGACACCCGCGGCACGGCCGTGGGCTAGCCCTCAGCCATAGCGAAGAGCGTCGGCCCATCGATCGCGACCAGGTTCCGGCGCCCGGCGGCGGCCTTTGCGGCGTCGGGGGTAAACTCCGTGGAGGTGATGACCACCCCCCGAGCGATGTCGCGGCGCTTCAGATCCTGGACCAGGCTCTCGATCGTGCCGGGGCGCACCTTATCAGCGACAGTGAGGCGCAAGAGGTAGGGCTGGCCCTCGTAGACGAACTCGAGATCGAGGTGCTTGTCTTTGTCGATGAAGCGATAGTCCTTGAACTCGAAGCCGTGTTTACGGTAGAGGCTGACGACGTAGGAGCCCAGTTGGGGCAACGAGAGGCCGCGCAGGTCCTCGAGGGTGCGCACGACACCGGGGCGTTCGAGGCGTCCACCCCGTTCGGCAACTTCGGCTTTGAGCTGGCGATTGCGCTGCTCGGCGCGGCCCGACATCACCGTACCGAAGGCCGGGAAGGGCAGCAGGGCGAAGACCGAGAACGTGCCATAGAGCCAGAGCAGGTCATCGAGGGTCACCGGGGCCGGTGGCGTATCGGCCCTGAGCTGCAGCACGGGCATGGGCACCACCCCTGCCTCACCGAGGGCGCCATAGCTCAGCACGATCACCAGGCCGAAGAGGAAGCCGGTGATGCCGAGCACCAGGCCGTGGGTGAGGTAGTCGCCCGTAACGCGGCGTCCGAGGTAGAGGCCGGCCATCACCGGCACGATGCCGGCCAGGATCTGCAGCACATTGCTGGCAAGGAACAGGCCGCACCAGGCCAGGGCCATCAGCGCGGCGACCAGCAGTGTCTGGCCCCACTCAACCCGGGCGAAGGAGGCGCCGATGCGCTGGATCAGCGGTGCGCGCGGTGCTGGCTCAGCAGCGGCGGGTGTCGGCGCCGCGGCAGGCTCGGCTGCTTGCTCCTCTGGTTTGGTCTCGACACTCATGAGTTCTCCAGGAGCTCATCCACTGCCTCGCGCAGCTTGCCGATATCGGCGAAGGAGCGGTAGACCGAGGCGAAGCGGATGTAGGCCACGTCATCGAGTTCGCGCAGGCGGCGCATCACCTCATCGCCGATCATCGTGCTGCTAACCTCCTGGTCGTCGGTGGCCATGATCGCGGCCTCGACATCGTTGACCAGTTGTTCCAGCTGCTGAGCCGAGACGGGGCGGCGGTAGCAGGCAGTGCGCACACCGCGCATAATCTTCTCGCGGTCGTAGGGCTCACGTTCGCCGTCCTTCTTCACCACCATGAGGCTGACCGACTCGACGCGCTCGTAGGTGGTGAAACGGCGCCCGCAGCTGCGGCACTTGCGGCGGCGGCGGACGATCTCACCCTCGTTGAGCTTGCGCGTATCGAGCACATCGGTGTCGGGGTGCTGGCAGAAGGGGCAGCGCATAACAACCATCCGGGCCTATCGGCCCGCCGTTGGGATTCGTCCGCCGAGGCATTATAGCACAGCGGCCTGTGAGCCGATGCTGTGGGCCTGGGAGCTCAGTTCGCGCTTACAATCTCGACTTCGCGGTCGAAGGCCTTGCGGAACAGCCCGCTGCGGCGATTGGCGTCCCAGATCTCCACGGCGGCCTCGCCCTCGGTATAGGCGTGGATGCGCACCGTCGCGCCCAGTTCGACGCACACATCGCGCACCACCTGGCTCTTGCTGCGCTCGAGGTACTCGGCGATGCGCAGCAGCGCGCTGAGGCGGGCGATGCGCAACTCATCGCCGGGCTGCAGCAGGGCGGCATACTCGCTCAGGATGGCCAGGCCCTTGCGGTGGTTGCGCACCAGGGCGCCGAGGATGACGATCTCGCGGTGGCTGAACCCCAGGAGCGCGGCATTGTGCACCAGGTACTCGCCGTGCTTGTGATGGTCGTAATAGCCAACGGTCACGCCGATATCGTGGATCAGGGCAGCGTGGCCCAGCAATTCGCGTTCCCATGGGCCCATGGCGTGGAGGGGTGCCAGCTGGTCGAAGAGATTGAGCGAGAGGGCGACCACCTTGGCGCAGTGGGTGGCTTCGTAGTCGCTCAGCCGGGCCAGGTTGAGCACGCTGAAGCTCCGCGGGTCCGCGAGCAGCGGCGGATCGACGTGTTGAAGGAAGTGGGCGTAGAAGAGGCCCTCGCGCACACCCTGGCCGCTGACCAGCAACTCGCTGAAGCCGCCCCGGTCCATCAGTTGCTCGATGATCACCGCCCCGGCGAGGGTCACGTCGGCGCGGTCGGCCTTGAGCCCGGGGATCTGCTCGCGCTCGCGCCGGTTCTTGCGCACCAGTTGTTCGGTGATCGCGGCGAGTGCCGCGCGGGTCAGCACATAGCCGTGGATGCGGTCGATCGGGTGGTAGCGCAACTTCTGGTCGATGCGGGCCAGGGTACGGACCGTCCCGCCCATACCGGCGAGGACCTTGCCATCACCGGCGCGCAGCCAGTCCAGTTCGGCGAAGACCTGGCGCGCGCCCTCGGTGAGGGCGCGCAGGTCACGCTTATTGATCGGATCGCTGTTGACAAAGCGTTCGGTGAAGCGCACGACGCCGGCCTGGGCCGAGAACGACTCGACCAGGCGGCGGTCAACGACGGCGTCGACCTGGGTGGAGCCGCCGCCGGTATCGAAGATGAAGCCGTTCTGCAGGTTCAGGGCATTGGTTGCGCCGACGTAGGCATAGTAGGCCTCCTCGCGCGCGGAGATAATGCGCAGGTCGAGCGTGGTCTGGCTGCGCAGGGCCTGCCAGAAGTCCTCCTGGTTGGCCGCCTCGCGGATGGCGCTGGTGCCGACCGTGATGATCTGCTCGACCCCGGTGCTCCGGCAGAGGATCTCGAACATCCGGAGCGCCTCGACCGCGCGGCGGATGGGCCGGGCCTGGAGCCGGCCGGTGGCGCCCACGCCTTCGGCGAGGCGCACCACCTCGCTGACCTCGTCGACCAGGCGGAAGCAGTGGCCGGGCTGGTAGGCCATGACGATCAGGCGGGTGGTGTTGGAGCCAAGGTCGATGATGCCGATTTTATGCATGGCGATGCTGCCTGTCGCGAGGGTCGTCGTCAGCCGAGAACGTCAGCAATGCTGGCAACAACGGTTTCCAACTCTTCATAGGTAATAACGAGCGGGGGCAGCAGGCGCAGCACATTGGGGCCGGCGGGCAGGGCAAGGACGCCGCGCTCAAGCAGTGCCTGGAGGAAGGGCTGCACGCGGCTCTTCAGTTCGAGGCCAACCAGCAGGCCGAGGCCGCGCACCTCGCGCACGGCGGGGAGGCGCAGGGCGCGCAGCCGTTCGAGCAGCCAGGCGCCCTTGGCTTCGGCCTGGCGGGGCAGATCTTCCTCGTGGTAGGCGCGGAGGGCGGCCCGGGCGGCGGCGCACAACAGCGGATTGCCGCCGAAGGTCGAGCCGTGGGCCCCACCGGGGAGCGGCCCGTGGCGCGTATGGATGGCCACTGCGCCCATCGGCAGCCCGGCGGCGATGCTCTTGGCGAGGATGAGCACATCGGGGACCACGCCACTATGCTCGATGGCGAAGAGCCGTCCGGTGCGGCCGAAACCGGTCTGCACCTCATCGACGAGCAGCAGCGCGCCCCGTTCGTCGCAGATGCGCCGGGCAGCCGCGAGGTAGCCGGCTGGGGCGGGGCGCACGCCGCCCTCACCCTGCACCGGCTCGAGCAGCACGGCGGCGGTTGTGTCAGCGACGGCCTCGGCCAGCCGTTCGCCGTCGCCGTAGGGCACGTGCGAAAACTCGGGCACAAGCGGAGCGAAGGGCTCGCGGTACTTCGGCTCCCAGGTGGCGCTGAGCGCGCCCATGGTGCGCCCGTGGAAGCCGCGCATGGTCGCGACGATCGCGCGGCGCCCGCTGAGCAGGCGGGCGAACTTGAGGCCGGCCTCCACTGCCTCGGCGCCGCTGTTGCAGAGGAAGATCCGCGCCGGGAAGGGCAGCGCGGCAGCCAGTTCGGCGAGATAGGCGGCCCGCTGGTCGTTGTAGAAGATCTCGGGGCAGCTAAGTAAGGTGCTAGCCTGGGCCTGGATGGCGGCCACCACGGCAGGGTGACAGTGGCCGAGGTTGGCAGCACCCTGGCCGCCGACACAGTCGATGTAGGCGCGGCCATCGGCGTCGTAGAGCCGGGCACCCACGCCGCGCACGATCGCCAGTGGACGCTTGGGGTAGAGCCCCGAGGTGTACTGCTGCTCGCCGGCGATGATCGGGTCGTTTGCGTTCATGGCCGCCTCATCGGGCGTGGTTGGCTCCCGGTCTGGGGAGAGTATACCACAGGGCCGGGGGCCGGCCCACGCCGGGGCCTGGGGCGCCCACGTCGGGGCGCCCCTACGGCATTGGGTGCATTGCAAAACAACGGGGCCGCCCCGCGCCACGGGGGCGGCGCCACGATGCCCCGGGGCGGGTGGCCGTGCCCGGGGCCGCCCCGTGCCACGCTCTCAGGGGTAGGTT
>DAOUBZ010000344.1:0-8813 GCA_034432515.1 Chloroflexaceae bacterium
GCCGTGCCAGCGCCGCCCGCCGTGGCCCCGCCAGCCAGCCTGCCCGGCGCCGAGCCCCTGGGCCGCATGCGCAAGGCCATCGCCCGCGCGATGAGTGACGCCAAGCCCGGCGTGCCGCATATCTACGTGACGATCGAGGTCCTGATGGACGCCGCCATGGCCCTGCGCGCCCAACTCGCCGCCAGCGGCGTTCGCATCTCGGTGAACGACCTGGTTGTCAAGGCAGCAGCGAAGGCCCTGGTCAAGGTGCCGGCGGTCAACAGCAGCTACAGTCTCACCGCCGAAGGGCAGCCCGGTCGCATCCAGCACCAGCAGATCAACGTCAGCGTGGCCGTGGCCCTCGATGACGGACTGGTCGCCCCGGTGGTGCGCGACGCCGACAAGAAGAGCATCGCCACGATCAGCGCCGAGATCCGCGACATGGCGCTGCGAGCGCGCGAGGGCAAGATCAAGCAGCAGGAGCTTGAAGGCGCTACGTTCCAGGTCTCCAACCTGGGCATGTTCGACATCACCGAGTTCGTCTCGATCATCACCGTGCCGCAGGCGGCCTCGCTGGCGGTTGGCGCGGTGCGCCAGGCGCCCGTGGTCAAAGACGATCAACTCGTCGTGGGCCAGGTGATGCACCTGACGATCAGCGCCGACCACCGCATCATTGATGGCGCGGTGGCCGCGCGCTACCTCAAGGAGCTCAAGACGCTGCTGGAGCACCCGCTGAACGTGCTGGCCTGAGGCGCCTGCCGCTGGTATCGGGCGCAGCGCGACACCAGCATCCGCACAGGGGGGCCTGCGCGTACCCCCCTGTGCGTGCACGTTCACACTGCTCCTGGGACGAGGGCAGCGTGTCCTCGAACGCTGATGAGGGCGGGACGTTCTCGTTCCCCAGGGCGGAGGCAACGTCCCGGTTCGGCGCCGGGCGCGGCTACATCTCGCCGTACAGTTCGAGCAACTCGCGCCACTCGCCAGTCAACTCCTCGCGGCGGGCAGCGTAGTAGAAGTGGGGCTCGCCAAGCTCATCGAGATAGACCAGGTCGACCTGGCTGCGCATAGGGCGCAAGTAGCCCAGATTGCCCCACCAGCGCACCTTGTTCGCGTCGAGCGGCAAGTCTTGCTGGTACATCCGGGCGGCGTACTCGCGCACGGTGCCCGGCTCGATGTCCTGGAGGCGCCAGGGAACACCGCTCACATCGCCGGTGCGCAGATTGCGAAAGACAAACTGCCAGGCGCCGTCCTCGCCACACGATGCGCTCACCACCTCGATGCCGGTGCGAGGGCGGGCGACGCGAATGAGGCTCAGCCAGGCGTCGGTGAGCTTTTCGGCGGGCACGCCGGGGTAGGACTGCTGGTCGCCGCCGTTCTTATCCTTCATCAGCAGGTCGAAGCGCACCTTGCCCGCCTCATCGCGCGTAACCGCCGCGAGGCCACCGCGTCCGCGCCAGCGCACCCGGCGCTCGCCCCCCCAGGTGGCGGGTTCGGGCAAGGCCGCCAGCGGCTCGTCGGGTGCTTCCTCGGCGAGCATGAGCGCCGGGCTCTCATCAGCCTGCTCAAAGGCCTGCGGCTCCTGCTCCACGGCCTCGCCGTTGCGCTCGGTGAGCAGGGTGGCCCAACCGTCGCCGAGGCCCCAATCGCTCACGCCGAAGAACACGTGGTCGATCACGCCATTGGCATCGCGATGGACCAGGTCATACTTGGTGCGATTGCCCTGGCGATAGGCGCGCCAGAGCCCGAGGCGGCCCTTCCACTTCACCTGGCTCTGCAGATCGATCCGGCCATCGCGCAGGTCTTCGTGGCGGCTGATCGCATAGGCCCAGAGTCCCTGGGCGCGGTCGCGGGTGACACTGGCCGTGGTGCGCAGATCGCGCACCTCGTACAGCCAGACGCCGCCGCGCTTGACGGCGCCGACGATCTCGACACCGGAGCGGGGCAACTCGAGATCCTGGCCATTATCGAGCGGTGAGGAAGCGCCTTCGGCAAGGGCGCGCCGGCAGAGCTGTATGATCTCGCCACGATCGGCCAGGGTTGTTTCGCCGTCACGGCGCACATAGATCGCGCCATTGGTGCCGACATAGGGCGGATGCTCCACCGCCTTGACCTCGACGCGCATAACGTCCTGGCCCTCATAGCTCATCAACTCGAACGACAGGTAGGGCTGTGGCGTCAGTTGATCGGCAACACACTTGCGCAGCAGTTCACTCACCTGGTCCGGGCGGGTCACACCGACCACTTTGCCGCCGGGCTCACAGCCGATCACGAGCACGCCGCCGCCAGCGTTGGCGAGGGCGGCCACATCCTGCCAGAGTGTGGCGATCTGGTCGTCATCGCCGGGCGCGCGCAGCACCTGGCGTTCGGTCGAGCCGCCAAAGCGCACGGCATCAACCGCCCACTGTTTCTGATCACGCTTGGGCACGCGCACCCGGTCGAAGTCCTGGCTGGTGAAGAGGGCCTTGAGCGCCTCGAAGCTATTGTCGGGCAGGAGCAACTCGACATAGCGATCGCCGATGCCGTGGCGATGCAGCACCTGCGCATCACCGTCGGCGAGGCGCCGCAGGCGGTGGGCATCGGAGCCCTGGATGCAGAACATGCGCCGCTCGTAGTGCTCGGTCCTCCCGTTGTAGAAGCCAGGCGAGGTGAACTTCTCGTGGTCGGTGTAGAAGTTCACAAACTCGAGGGCGTGGAGATAGGGGCTCTGGGAGACGGCAATGCGAGCCTGGCCACTGGTACCCATGCGCAGGGTCTCGCTGATCACGCCATTGGGGCCATTGACGTGCGGGGCGATCACCAGGCCGCCGGCGCGAGCGATAATCTCGTAGGCCTCGGTCACGTGGCGGGTATTGGCGATACCGCAGCGCCCGGCCTTGAGGTGCTCAGCGGGAACGCCCAGTTGCAACAGGGTAGTCTCGATCAGGCTAATCGGGCGATTCGGCGGGAAGATGCCAAGGATATGGGCGCCGAAGTGGGAGGTGAATTCGAAGCCCGGCAGCACGGTGATCTTGCTAAGCAGCCGGCGATACTCAGTCAGGCGCGCTTGCTCATCGGGCGTAAGGCGCCCGGCCGTCTCCAGGGCGTACAAAAAATCCAGTTCGCGCTGAAACTGCTCGTAGCCGTGGACCGTATTGTGGTCGGTGAAGGCGATCAGTTCAAGTTCGCGACGCTCTGCTTCCTGGAGGATGTCAAGGTAAGTTATTTCCGGTTCGGCGTAATCCTCAGAGGCCGGCGTATGAATGTGCAGATCGGCCCGAAACCAGCGCAGGCCATTGCGCACCTCGGCAGGTGTGCTCATAGGTTTTCAACTCCACAACCTTTATTGATCTCTCACTCTCTCGGTCTTATCTGGTTCTTCTCGCCGCAATACAATGCGCGGCGTCCTGCGCACCCTCCTTTCTGCCCTTCAGCGCAGGTTCGGTCAACCGTTATGGGAGCGCCGGACGCAAGGGCGAGCTCCCATCAAGAGGACTCTGATGGTCATTATGATACTCGAAACATCGCCAGACGACAACAAGCGCGAGCCGGTGCATGACTGCCGGGCTCGCGCTCAGTATAACACACGGGAACCCTCCCAATGCTGTTGCTCACGCCCGGCCCAATGCCGCCAGTGTGCGCTGCAGCCCCTCCTCGGTGCTGATGCGCGGGCCATAGCCAAGGTCGCGCCGGGCCGCGCTGAGGTCGAACCAGCGCGAACGGGCCAGTTGCACCGCGGTGAGCCGGGTCAGCGGCGGCTCGGCGCGCACCCCCAACCCGCCGTAGACCCGCTCCAGCAGGCTGGCCAGCCACAGCGCGCGCTGCAGCGAGATCGTGCGCCGCACCGGCTTATAGCCCGCCCGGGTCACAACCTCGTTGATGAATGCCCAGAGGTTCACCGGCTGCTCCTGGCCGATGAAATAGGCTCGCCCCCGCAGCGGCGAATGCTCGCCGAGCCGGTCGGCGGCCAGCAGGTGGGCCTCGGCACAATTCTCCACGTAGGTCACATCGACCGTGTTCGTGCCCGGGCCAACCTGGATCAGCCGCCCGGCGCGCGCGCGCGCCAGGATGCGCGGAAAGAGATGCGGGTCGCGCGGGCCCCAGACCAGCGGCGGGCGGATCGCCGTTGTCGCGATCGCCTCGCGGGCCAGCACGAAGCGTTCGGCCAGCGCCTTAGTGTGCTGGTAGGGGCTCAGGTAGCGCTCGGGGTAGGGCAGCGACTCGTCGGCCCCCTCCACATCTTCTTCGCCAAAGACCACCGAGGGCGACGAGGTGTAGACCAGCCTGGGCACGCCGGCGCGCTCCGCGGCCCGCACCACCCGTTGTGTGGCGGAGACGTTGTTGCGATAGTAGTCGTCGAAGGGTCCCCAGACGCCGGCCTTCGCCGCGACGTGGAAGACCACCTCGACCGCGCGCATGGCGCTGGCCAATGGTACGTTGGCGTCAGGCACCGCGAGATCCACGCGCACACACTCGGCCCCCAGGGCGACCAGATCCGGGTAGGCGCCACGCCCCACCACCCGCACCCGGTCGCCGCGGGCAAGCAGCATCTCGACGATGTAGCGGCCAATGAAGCCATTGCCGCCAGTGACGAGCGCAAGCATAGACATGCCTATCGCAGCTGGCGAGCGGCCCAGACGGCGAGCTGCTCACGGAAGATCTTCGCGTTGTGGCGGATGTCGACCGGAAAGGCGGGGTGGACGAGGAAGGTGCTGATGCCGGCTGTGACGGCGTGGCGAGCGCCAAGCGCACGCAGTTCCTCGACCAGGCGGGCGCGGGCCGCGCCATCGCGGAGCAGCCGGCGCTCGCGCGGCTCGACGATCACCACCGCGCGCTGGGTGCCGGACGGGCCGACGCCGACCAGGGCGCTGCGGGCCACCGCGGGGTGCTGGTTGAAGACCAGTTCCACCGGCTCGGTGTAGAGCGGGCCACTGGCCGTCTCCACCCGGTGGCTCTTGCGCCCGTAGAACCAGAGCCGGCCCAGGTCGTCGAGGTAGCCCAGGTCGCCCATCCGATGCCAGATACCATCGCCGTCGCTGATCTTGGCCCGGGCGGTGGCCTCGGGACGATTGATGTAGGTTCGGGTCACCGAAGGCCCGCTGACACAGATCTCGCCCACCTGGAAGGGCGGGAGCGCGAGCGCAGCGTCCCAGCATTCGATCGGCTCATCGCTGATCGGGATGATACGGATGCGCACCTCGGGCACGGCGCGACCCACACAGGTGCCGGCGGCGGGGTCGGCGCGACGCTCGGCGATAGCCGCCAGCACCTCACGCCCGCTGATCGAGGCGATCGGTAAGGCTTCGGTGGCGCCATAGGGCGTGTGGGTATCGGCCTCCGGGGCGAGGATACGGCGGAAACGCTCGTGCAGCCCGGCGGGCACCGGCGCCCCGGCCATGAGCACCCGGCGCAGGTGTGGCAGCGTGATGCCCCGCTCCAGGCAGTAGGCGCTCACGCGATCCCAGATCGCCGGCGAGCCGAAGGTCGAGGTCACGTCCTGGTCCTGCATAAAGGCCACCACCGCCGCGGGATCGCAGCTGGCGGGGCGGGTCGGGTCGATCGGCGGGATGGCCGAGGTGCAGCCGAGCGCCACGTTGAAGAGCGCGAAGAGCGGAAAGGCGGGCATCTCCACCTCGCCGGGCTCGATGCCAAAGAGCGCGCGCAGCAGCCGCACCTGGGCGTCGAACATGGCGTGGCTATAGAGCACGCCCTTGGGCACACCGGTGCTGCCGGTCGTGAAAATGATCGCCGCCGGGGCGTCGGGAGCGACGGGCTCGAGCGGGTAGGGTGCATCGATCGGCACACTCAGGTCGGCCAGGTTGATATCGCCCAGCGGGATGAAGCGCGAGCCGACCGTGACCCGGCGCCGCACGGTGCGAAAGGCGCGGCGAAAGACCATACCGGCGAGAAGGGCACGCGGCACCCCGATCAGTGCCTCGGGGGCGCACTCCGCGATGCACTGGGCCAGGTTGCGCCGCCCCATGGCCGGGTCGATCAGGATGGGCACCGCGCCGACCTTCATGAGCGCAAAGGTCAGGCTGATCAGCGGGATGCCGGCGGGCACCATCGAGAGCACGCGCGTACCGGGGTCAATGCCCACCGCACTCAGCCCCCAGGCGTAGCGATCACTCACCCGATCGAGCTCGGCGAAGCTGAGCCGGCGGTAGATCGGCTGTCCCGCGCGGTCGTGGCCAACCCCGGTGACCACCGCGGTCTGGTCGGGGCGCTCGCGGGCCATATGGGGCAGATAGCGGGCAATGTTGGCCCCGGCAATGCCAGCAGTGGCCAGCGTGGTCGTTGTCGTGGTCATCGCTACCTCTCGTGATGCGGGCTGTGCGACTCGTCACTCGTCACCGGTATCAGCCGGCTGGTTCAGCGTCGGCGAGCTCCAGCGCCTTCAGGATGAAGGCGTACTCGTCGACGCTGACATCACCTTGGAGGCAGATCGCGTGGTGACACGTCTCAGCGCGGGGCGGCGCGAGGGAAGCCGTCACAGGTGTTTCGTTCTAGCTCAGGAAGCGGGCCACACGCGGCACGATCGCCTCGTGGGCGTCTTCGAGCACATAGTGCCCGGCGTCGTCGAAGCGCAGCGCCTCGGCCTCGGGGAAGCGCTGCAGCCAGCCGGCGAGAAAGTGGTCGGTGAAACACCAATCCTTGCCGCCCCAGAGGATCAGCATCGGGTGATTGCGCAGCGTGACGAGCTCGCGGTCGATACCGTCGACTACCGCCCAGGTGGGGTGGCCAGGATGCATCGGGATGTCACGCACGAAGCGCAGGATAGCAACCCGGTCGTGCCAGTTGCCGTAGGGCAGCAGGTAGCCGTAGCGCACCTCGGGGGCCATCGGGTGAACCACGGCCATAACGATCCCGCCCAGCACAAAGCCATTCAGCCCACGCACGATCAGGTCGCCGACCAGCGGGTAGCGGCAGACCGCGATGCGCAGCGGCAGGCGTGGCGAGAGGAAGGCCGCCGTGTTCAACACCACGATGCGCCGCACAAGCTCCGGATGGCGTGTGGCCCAGCCCATGCCGATCGGCCCGCCCCAGTCGTGAACCACCAGATCGACGGGGCCAAGATCCAGCTCGACGAGCAGGTGCGTGAGATTGTCGATATGGGTCTGGAGGGTGTAGGGATAGTCCTGCGGCTTATCCGAGAGGCCACAGCCCATATGGTCGGGCACGATCACGCGATGGGCACGGCGCAGCCCGCCGATCAGCCGGCGGTAATAGAAGGACCAGGTGGGGTTGCCGTGGAGCAGCACCACCGGGGGGCCCTCGCCCTCGTCGACGTAGCTGAGCTCGCCGCCGGGCAGCGCAAAGCGTTGCGTGCGAAAGGGGTACAGCGGACGAATAGGCTCAAGCGCGAGCTTCGTATCTTCGGTAGGAGTCAACAGCATACGGATCCTGTGCCAGCGCGGGTAATCGCGGCCAGTATAGCACAGGGTCCACGTGACAATCTGATCGGGACACGCGAGTGACCCACCGCCTCAGCGCAGGCGCAGCAACTCGATGCCATGGGCCTCGGCGCCGAGGCTCAGGCTCAGCGCGCCATCGGGGCAGACGTTGATGCAGTTCTGGCAGAGGATGCAGTCACTGGAGAGTACGCGTAGGTGCAGGCGCGTGTAATCGATGATGCGGATATCCATCGGGCAGACCGCGATGCACTCAGCGTGGCCATTGCACTTCTCAGGGTTGCCGGCCACCTTGACGAGGCTGTAGCGGGCCGCGGGTTTGGCGAGCAGGCCCGCCGGGCAGGCATACTTGCAGAAGGCGCGGTTGTCGTTGAGCCAGAGGGCCAGCCCGATACCGAGCGCGTAGTAGAGCGCACTGCCGCCGAGGAACCAGGCCAGCGCCCCCACGGGGCCGGGCACGTAGCCGAAGCCGAGGGTCAGCGTCACCACCAGGGCCACGCTTGCCGCCAGGTGGGCGTAGGGCAGCCAGCGCCAGGCGCCGCTCAGCCGCCCCTTACTGATGCGGTAGGGCAACAGATCAAGCACCATGCCGGTCCAGCAGGCCCAGCCGCAGTAGACCCGTCCGAAGAGCAGCGGGCCGAGCAGCTTGGCGATCAGGAAGTGCAGTACGGCCGCGCCGAAGACCCCGGCCAGCAGTTCGAATACCAGACCCTCGACCTGCACCACGGAATGCTGGAAGACCGCCCGGGCCAGGGCGGCCGAGAACATACCCACCCCCAGGCCCAGGGTCAGCACCCGGCGGCCCGTGAGGCGCCGGTGCGCAGGCAGACCGAGGTAGTAGGCAATGCCGGGTGCGAGCACCGTACCCAGGTAGCCGAAGAACACCAGCGGCGCAAGCGCGCCACTGAAGCTCCAGGCGAGCAGCCCCACGGCCCACATCGCCGCAGCGACGCTGCAGGCCACGACGACCCGCATTCGGAGCGAGAGTCTGGGCATTGGCTCGTCTCCTCAGATAAGGTTCAAACCCACATGACGGTTTGCGAGGATGCGATGCAGCTACGTACCCACCATCACCCAGGCAACCGGTGGTGGGCGCGCAGTGCACCTGTCTCAGTGTAGCGTGGGTGCGTGGGGCCAGGGTTGAGGGCTGGCGCGCCGGGGTAGCGGTTCGTTTACTGCCGGCAGGGTCGATCAGGGCTTGTCCACATCTTTGGGGCAGCTGCGCTGCCCCAAGGAGGTTGTATCAGTCCCGAGGCAGACGGGCGCGATGGGCTTGACGTGGCTACGCAGACACGATAGAGTAACAAGAAGAGATCAACCCTAAACTGCGAGAGGGGCGATGGGGAAACCGGCAGCACATAGTGCGCAGGGTAGCCCAAGCCTTGCGCTGCAGACGTACACGGAGTTGCTCGCACTGATCACCAGCGGGCGCATCCAGTCGGGCGA
>DAOUBZ010000345.1:0-2291 GCA_034432515.1 Chloroflexaceae bacterium
GGCGGCGCGGTGGGGCGCGGCGGCGGCCCGGCGGGCCAGGCCATCCTCGCCCAGCCGCCAGGCACGCTGCGCGGCCAGATCAAGATGACCGACCAGGGCGAGATGATCGCCGATCGCTACCTGGACCCGCTGTCCGCCTCCCGCCATCTTGAACAGGTGCTCAACGCCGTGCTGCGGGCCGGCTTTCCCGAAGTGGTGCGTCTGCCCGATCCGGCCTGGATCGCCGCAATGGAGGAGATGAGCGACACGGCGCGCACGGCCTACCGCAGCCTGATCTACGAGCACCCGCGCTTCCTGAGCTACTTCCGTGAAGCCACGCCGATCGCCGAGATCAGCCGCCTGCGGATCGGCTCGCGCCCCGCCTCGCGCCGCAAGAGCGACCGGATCGAGGACCTGCGCGCCATCCCCTGGGTCTTCAGCTGGATGCAGAGCCGCCACACGCTGCCGGGCTGGTTTGGCCTGGGCAGCGCACTGGAGCACTTTATCGGCCAGCCGCCCCGCGACGAACGGCTGGCGCTCCTGCGCCAGATGTACCGCGAGTGGCCATTCTTCGCCATGCTGCTCGATAACGCCCAGCTGATCATCGCCAAAGCCGACCTGGCAATCGCCCGGCACTATGCCGACCTGGTGGGCGACCGCACCACTGCCGACGAGGTCTTTGCCGCGATCACCCAGGAGTATGGGCGCACGTGCCGCCTGATCTGCGCGGTGGCGCAGATCAGCGAGGTGCTCGACGGCCAGCCGGTGCTCCAGCGGACAATCCGGCAACGGAACCCCTACATCGACCCGCTCAGCTACATCCAGATCGAGCTCATGCGGCGCCTGCGCGCCAACCCGCCCGAACAGGAGGAAGAGGAGCTCGAGACCGCGGTACTCATGTCAATCAACGGCATCGCGGCGGGGCTGAAGAACACCGGCTAGACCCGCGGCGGGACGCCAGGCCCCGAGCAGCCGGTAGATCGTCAGGAAGAGCACGCTGCCGCCACTGAGCCAGTAGAGCGCCTGCGCCCACCAGGTGCCGCTGTCGCTGCCGCTCCAGATGCCGTGGACCAGCACCAGCGCGAACACGGCGAAGCTCACGAAGTGGATCAGGCGCCACATCCGCCGGCCGATGCGCTCCTTGAGATAGAAGCTGAGCCCGACCACGGCGAGCGCGTAGAGCGCCAGTTGCCCGGCGCCGACCCAGAGTGGCGCATGGCCCTGGTAGGCGAAGGGAACGAGGATCTGGGCCAGGTTCGCCGCGACGTAGCGGTCGCCGAGCAGGATCAGGGCGTGGAACAGGGCAAAGGCCAGGCCGAGCAAGCTGGTGTGCTGGTGCAGGTCAAACGTGGTCGGGCCACCCGGCCAGGCCCGCGAGAGCTTGCTGGTCATCAGCAGTCCAAAGAGCATCGAAAGCCAGAGCAGACCATAGGCGACGAAGGCGCTGCTGCGGGCCAGGTACCAGTAGGCGCCGGGCTCGGGACCCAGCAGCGAGTTGCTCAGGCCGGGCAGCCAGGCCGGCAGCACGACGACCGCGGCAAAGGCGCCGATGACGGCGCTGAGCAACAGGCCCAGCAGCGCCTGGGGCGCCATTGCCGGCGGCAACTCGCCGCTGGCATTGCCTGGCGCTGCACTCGCGGCGGGCGGCGGCGGCGCTGTGGTGGTCTTCGCCGCATTCGCCGCACGGATCGCGGCCAGGCGGGCAGCTTTGTCGGTCTCCGGCGCCGTGCTGGTCTTCGCCGCATTCGCCGCACGGATGGCGGCCAGGCGGGTGGCCTTGTCGTTCTCCATGGTCAATCCTCCCTCGCGTACAGCTCAAAGCTGCTATTCGCTGTGCAATAGATCCGGCCCGCCTCGCTCACCAGGAGGCCAGACAGGTACGGGCGTGCCGCGAGCCAGGCCAGGCCGGCGTCACGCCCCAGGATGAGCACCGTCTTCGCGGCGGCTTCGGCCTCACGCGCACTTGGCGCGACCACGGTGGCGGTCAGCAGATCGGTGGCCGCTGGCAGGCCCGTGCGCGGGTCGATGATATGGTGGCGCTCCGCGGCACCCTGGCGCCAGCGGCGGTAGTCGCGTCCCGAGGTAGCGACTCCACCCGCGGGCAGCAGTAGCAGCGCGATCTGCGCCCCGGGCTGGCGCGGATCGGCCACCCCGATCGGCCAGGGCGTGCCGTCGGCCCGGGGCCCGCTGACCGCGATATCGCCGCCGGCATCGACCAGGGCCGGGCCGTGGGCCGCGAGGCGCTGCACCGCCGTGTCGGCGGCCCAGCCCTTAGCCACCCCGCCCAGGTCGAGGCGGACACCGGCGGGCAG
>DAOUBZ010000346.1:0-9908 GCA_034432515.1 Chloroflexaceae bacterium
AGCCGACCTGGCCCAGGCAGCCGCCCGCGTGGCCCGGGCGCGGGCCGACCTTGCCAGCGCCGGCCAGGAGGTGCGCGCGATCGATGTCGACCTGGCCCGCGCCGCCCGCGACAACGCCCGCCAGCGCCTCGCCGACCTGGAGAGCGGCGTCGCCCCGGATGACCTGCGTGCCGCTGAGCAGAGCCTGCTTGCCGCACAGACGGCTCTGACCGCCGCCCAGGAGAGCCTGGAGCGGACCCGCGATACGGCCTCGCGCGCCAAGACCGACGCCGAACAGGCGATCACCCGTGGGCTGCAGGACCACGAGCGCGTGCAGCGCGACTACAGCGATGCGTTCTGGGATTGGGAGTTCGTGCGTACCACCGGCCGCCATCCAACCGAGCAGGTGCCGGTCGACGAAAGCGGCCGGTTGGAGTATCGCAAGTTGACCGAGCGCGAGATCGAGGCCTTTCGCCGCCGCTTCGCCGACGCCGAGGTGGCCCTGCGCAACAGCGAAACGACCCTGAAGAACCTCAGTGAGGCCGCCGCCCAGGCCCGCACCAATGAGGTCCGCGACATCCAGACAGCGGAGCGCGCGCTTGCCGCCGCCGAGCGCGAACTGGCCGAGGCCCAGCGCTCCGATGACACGGCGCGCACCCGTGGCCTCCAGGCCGCCATCCTCGAAGCGCGCCGGGCCGTCGCTGAGAGCGAGAAGGCCTACAATGAACTGGTCGCCAACCCGGGCCGCCCCGCCCGCCGCGCTGAACTGGAAGCCGCCCTGCTCGAAGCACTGGCCGCCGAGGAGAAGCTCAAAGCCGGCCCCGACCCGGTGGAACTGGCCCGGGCGCGCACCGCCCTGGAACAGGCTCGTGCTGCCCTCGCCACCGCCGAGGCCAACCTGCAGGCGGCCACGCTCACCGCGCCAATCGCCGGTACCGTGGTCGACCTGACGCTCAAAGCCGGGACCACCACCACCGAAAGCGATGCCGTGAGCATCGCCGACCTGCGCGGCTTCCTGATCCGTGGTCAGGTGACCGAGGCAAACGTGGCGCGGCTGCAAGCCGGCCAGCAGGTTGTGATCAGCATCGACTCCGTGCCGGGGGAACGCTTCCCGGGCGAACTGCTGCTCGTCAGCAAGCTGCCTGCCGAGAGCAACCAGACCGGCCAGGCCATGGACCCCTTCGGCGCATCCTTCAACCCCACTGGCGCGCTGGGCGGGCTCTACCCGGTGGAGATCGCCCTGCAGACCAGCGATGAGCGGCTGCGGGTCGGCATGGCTACCACGGCCAGCATCCAGGTCCTGGCGCTCGAAGATGTCCTGAGCATCCCCCTGCAGGCGGTCGAGTACGGACCCGACGGCACGACCACGGTGCGCCGGGTCAGCGGGCCGCCCGGCGCCGACGGCCAACCCGCGGCCGAAGTGGTGCCCGTGGAACTCGGTGCCAGCAGCGGCGACCGGGTGCAGGTCCTCGCCGGGCTCGCCGAGGGCGATACGGTGATCGTTCCGACCATCCCCCCGATGGAAGGGCCTCCAGGGTTCCAGCCATGAAGTTGTTTGAAGCCCTACGGGTCGCGCTCGATAGTCTGCTCGCCAACCAGATGCGCTCGCTACTGGCGACGCTCGGTATCGCGATCGGCATCGCGGCCGTGAGCACGCTGCTCTCGATCGGCCAGAGCTTCCAGCGCTTCGTCCAGGGCCAGTTCGCCGGCCTGGAGACCGATGCGCTCACCCTCGTCGCCCAGCCCGACTACGAGAGTATGACCGGCGTCCCGGCCGAGGAGGGGCGCCTCACGGCCGCCGACATCGAGGCGATCAGAACCCTGCCGAATGTGCGTGAGGTATCGCCCCGCCTCTGGGGTGGCGGGGACCTGCGTGCCGGCGCCAACTTCGCCTTCGGCAGCATCACCGGCGTCGAACCGGTCTACCTGCGACCGACCATGCGCGTGGCCCTGGGGCGCTTCATCAGTGACCAGGACATCGTGGAGCGGGCGCGCGTGCTGGTGCTCGATTGGCCGATGGCCCAGCAACTCTTCCCCGATGGCCGCCCGCTGGGGCGCGAGGTGGTTGCCCAGGGGCTCAGCTTCAGCGTGATCGGGGTGCTGGCGCCCCAGCAGAATGGCTTCTTCGCGGGCGGGGGCAGCGGGCTGGTGCCGATCAGTGTCGCGCGCGACCGGCTCAACCCGCAGGCCGCGCTCGGCCCGGTCCAGGTCAGCGAGGCCGTGATCTACCTCGAGGACCCGACGCGCATAGCGGAGACGCAGCAGGCCATCACGCAGCTGCTCCGCACGCGCCACAAGCTCATACCCGAGCAGGGCAACGACTTCAGCTTCCAGAACCTCAGCCAGTTCGTCGAGGCCAACAACAACATCCTGGTGGGCATCACCGTGTTTCTCGGGGTGATCGGCAGCATCGCGCTACTGGTGGGCGGCATCGGTATCATGAACATCATGCTGGTGAGCGTCGCCGAGCGCACGCGCGAGATCGGGCTGCGCAAAGCCGTTGGCGCCCGCCGCCGCGATATTCTGGCCCAGTTCCTGGTCGAGTCGGTCACGCTCAGCCTGATCGGCGGGATCGGCGGCGTCTTGCTCACCATCTTCCTCGTCAATGCCGGCGCGGTCGTCATCCACCGCTTCTTCAGCCAGATCGGCATCGGCCAGCACCTGAGCATCGACGCGCGGGCCGTCGCCCTGGCGCTGGCCTTCGCCTCGCTCATCGGCCTGGTCGCCGGGATCTACCCGGCCTTCCGGGCCAGCCGCCTCCCCCCGATCGAGGCGCTGCGCACGATGTGAGCGCAGGGCCGCGTTATGCCTTCTGGAATTGCCGGCGGGTGATCAGGACCACCAGGGCAAAGGTGATCACCGCGATCAGGCTGAGGCCGACCCAGATCCAGGGGTTTGGCGGGACGCCACGCAGCATGACCTGCTGGAAGCCGGCCAGGCCGTGGGTCATGGGGATGGCGTAGGCCACGATCAGCGCGGGCCAGGCGAAGCTGTCCAGCGCGATGAAGAAGCCGCTGAAGAAGATCGAGAGCAGCAGCGAGATCATCGCCAGCTGGATCGCCTGGCTATCCGAGCCGGAGAGCGCCGAGATCAGGAAGCCGACGCCGAGCGAGGCGACGATCAACAGCAGGATGACCCCCGCGAACTGCAGCCAGTCGCCGAGCAGCGGCACGCCGAGCACGGCCATTGCTACGATCAGCACCAGCGTCGCCAGGTCGATGAAGACGGTATAGCCCAGGTACTTGCCCAGGATCAGCTGGGTCAGGCTGACCGGGGCCACGCGAAAGACCTCGAAGGCGCCCATGAGCCGCTCGCGCACCAGGGCCAGCGCCCCCAGCGTGATGGCGGTGTGTTGCACCAGCAGCGCCAGCACCCCCGGCGCGTAGTAGACCACCGCCGGATAGGCCGCGCCGCGGATATTGCTGTAGCTCTGGCTTACCGGTGAGACCAGGCGGTCGGGCGGGATGTTGATGAAGAGCTCGAGGCTGCCATTGAGCACCTGCAGGTCGCTCCTGGCCGTCGTGATCTCGCTGAGGACCTCGGCTAGCCGATTCTCGGCGATCGCCCGGTCCAGGCGGCCAAGGCTACCCTTGAGCCGCTCGATGGTGGGGCGGATGAGCGCCAGGTCGCTGCCACTCGCGGCCAGCACCTCCTGGGCGGGCAGCAGGCCTTCCAGCCGTTCGAGAAACCCGACGAGGTTGCGCAGGTCTTCCTGGGCGGCCTGTTTCCGCGCCTCACTGACCCCACGCTCCAGTTCCGTCAACCTGCCCTCGGCGTCCACTACGCGCACGCGGATGCTGGCCGCCTCCTGCTGGGCCTGGGCAGCCGTGACGCGCAGGATCTCCTTGTTGATCTCGTTTACCTCGGCGTAGGCCAGGTACTGGATCCAGCCCTCGGTGAGCGGGTTGATCGCGTTTGAGCGGAACTCGATCTGCGGGCTGGGCCCCTCGCGCGCGAGCATGCTCACCTGCTCGGGAATGACCTGCACCAGGTCGAGCTCGCCCGCGGCGAGCTGCGCCTCGGCGGCGGCCCGGTCACTGGTGATCAGGCGCAGGTCGAAGTTCAGCCCGATCAGCTGGCGGATCTGCTCCTCGCTGATCCCTGCCGCGCCGCCGGGCGGCAGCACCACGGCCGTGCGCACTCGTGGTGTGCTATTGACGTAGGTGGCGCCGAAGAGGATGAGCACCAGCAACGGCCCGACGATCAGGCTCAGGATGAGCAGCGGCTGGCGCCGGATCTCGTTGACCTCTTTGAGGAAGTAGGCGCGCACCCGGATCAACCAGCGTCGCCAGCCCGTCCCCGCGATCCGGTCATCACGCGCGCTTGCGCTCTCGCGAACCGTAGGCAGTTCAGCCATTGGCGGCCTCCTGCTGCTGCTGCTCGTCCCGCTCCATGATCTTGATGAAGACCTCGTCGTAGCTCACCTCGACCGGGGCGGCACTCTCGACGCCGATCCGCGGCTTCTGGTTCTCGAGCCGGTTGAGCACCTCGGGGAGCCACTCGCGCGCGTTTTCCACCACCACATGCAGATCCGCCTCCGCCTCGAGATCGGGTGAGCGGTGGGCCGCCTTGACCACGTCCTTCCAGCGCCGGAGCACCTCGAGCGCCCGGTGCACCTGGTCGGGGTCCTTCAGCGTCAGGTCGATGATCTCGCCGCCAAGGGCCAGTTTGCGCAGGTTCTCGGGTGTATCAACGGCGAGGATGCGACCCTTGCGCATCACGGCCACATAGTCGCAGTAGATCGCCTCGCTCACCACCTGGGTGGTGACCACGAGGGTGCGGCCCTGGTCGCGCAACTGGCGGAAGTAGCCCCAGAAGCGGGCGCGCAGCACCGGGTCGATGCCGGCGGTGGGCTCGTCGGCGAAGAGCAGGGCCGGGTCGTGCATCAACGCGCCGGCCAGCATCAGGCGGCGCTGCATGCCCCCCGAGAGATTCTGGCCAAGGCGATGCCGGGCATCAGTCAGATCGACGAAGTCCAGCAGTTCGTCCATGCGCTGCCTGACATGGTGGGCGGGCATTCCGTAGAGCGAGGCCACGAAGGCGGCATTCTCGGCCACGCTCAGCCGCGGGTAGAGCACGAACTGCTGAGGGATGTAGCCGATCCGCTCGCGGTCGCGGGCGCGGAAGTGGGTGGGGGTACGACCCAGTGTCGTAATGCGGCCCTTCTGGGGGGCGAGCAGGCCCAGCGCCACCCGACAGGTGGTCGTTTTGCCGCAGCCGGAGGGGCCGATCATGCCGAGGATGGTGCCCTCGGCGACGCTGTAGTGCTGGTCGAAGATCCCGGCGCCATTGCCAAAATCGACCGCTACACCCTCGGACAGGATCGCAAAGTTGCTGCTGCTCACGCCCGACGCTCCCTGCTCTGAGTCGGTGGCCTGCTGCGCGCCCATTCGCACATAAGACGCCGCGACCGCCTCGGCAGTCACAGCCAGGGCGTCGCGGCGGCACGTTGGGACGCAGGACTGAGGTTAACGTCCTTGGGGCAAGCCCCAAAACTCAGTCGGTGGTTCTGGCGGCGCAGCCGCCAGAACCACCGCACAAACATCTCGTGGCGGTGCCGTGATCCTATTATAACGCAGGATCACGGCAACCGAGCCACGTTCGGGCAGCGCGTCACGGAAGAGTAGGAGCAGGCCAGTCTGCGCGGGCGAGCCGGTCACGCCGCCCGCATCCTCGCTGAAGCCCAGCAGCGCGCTCCCGCCGGCTGGCACGCTCAACTCGCGGGCGTCCGGGCGGAAGCGTAGCTGCCCGGTCTGCATGGTATGGGCGGTGGCGCCACACACCGGCGTGGGGGCGGGCGAGCAGTCCCAGAGTTGCGGCACGCCATCGTTCAGGAAGAAGGCATCGAGCGCCCGCACGTAGAAGTTGAAGGGCTGGTCGCTGCGCAAGCCGACCGCTGCTGCCGGCACAGGCAAGACCCAGTTCTGGGTATTGAAGTCGGCCGCGGTGAAGAAATAGCTCCGCCCGGGGCCAGGCGTGCCGGCCTGGCGCACAAAGACGGCATTGCGCCCATCGCGCCCGCCGCCCAGATCAGCGTTGGCGACCACGTAGTCGCTCACGCCATCGCGGTTGGCGTCGATATACACCTCGAAGCGCAGCGGCACATTCGGCGAGGCGCGGAAGGGCCGGTCGTAGACGGTGAGGGCGAACTCGACGACTTCGTCGGGGAGGGCGCCCGCGGGTGCTGCCGGGAGCCCGAGGCTCGCGTTGAGCCCTGGCACGCTGTAGCTGCGCAGCCCGACGAAGCGCAGATCGACCGGGCTCTGGCCGCTACCGGGGCGTGCGCCCACGATGTAGTCGAGGCTCTCACAGGGCACATCGTCCAGCCGGTCGCACTTGTTCGGGCTGACATCAACCAGGGCGAACGGCTCGACCAGGCCGGGGGTGAAGGGCGCCGGATTGGCGAGCAGCACCCGCTGCTCGAGCACCCGCGAGACGCTGACCTCGGCCACCCTGCGCGGCAAGACGTGGATCGGCACGCTGACCCGATTGTTCGTGCCGCCATCGATCTCCAATGCCCCGTCCACCTCGAACAGGGTCAGGCTCGGGCAGTCAATCTCGGGACGCTCCGAGGAGCACGAGGCGCTGCCGGTGGCGCCCAGCGCGCCGCCGTTGAGCGTCCAGGGGCGCAGGCGCTGCGGATCGATCATCGCGGTCACGGTCACCACGGCGCTGCCATTGCCCGGCAAATACAGAGACGTTGGGCTGACGCTCAGGCTGACCCCACGCCCAACGTCCTCAGCAAAGCGCAGGCTGGTACCGAGCGTATAGCTCCGCGACGAGCGCGCGTAGTTTACCACCACCACCTGCCGCTGCAGGGTTTGCGGAACGGCCACAGGCTGATAGCCGAACGAAACGCTCCCGGCCTGGGCGTTCCAGGCGCGGAAGAGCCGGTTGCCGAAGGGATAGCCGCTCGCGCACGGTGGCGGAGTGCGGAAAAACAGGTAGTTGAGCAGGTCAATCAGCGGGGTGACCGTACAGCCCTGCAGTGCGGGCTCGGCAGCGAGCAACTCGGCCATTGCGGTGGCATCCCAGGCCAGGGTGCGCCCGCGGAACGCCGCCAGGGCGTTCAGCCGCCCACTTCCCTGCAGGGAGATCGGCGCAGGGCCAGACCCAGCGGCGCTCAGCAGGCTGGTGCCGCTGTTCATCAGCACCGACTTGACCAGTGGCGCGAGCGAGAGCGGCAGTAGGGGCGCATCGGCCAGCCCCGGGTTCGAGTCGATCACCCCAAGCCGCTCCAGTTGCTGGATGATCAGCGCACCCACCCCCGCGGCCACCGGCGCCGAACCGGATGCGCCACTGAACGGCGCCACGGCCGTGCCACTGCCGGCGCGCGCCGACGTGATCGCCCCGGGGGCCGCCAGGTCGGGCTTGGCACCATTGTCGGCAATCCGCGGCCCACGACTGGCGCTGGCCGCGATGCGCTCATCGCCGCCAGCACCCGGAAGGGCGCTTTCGGCCACTGCCAGCATCGCCGCCGCCGCCGCGGGCGAGCCGACGATGAAGGGCCGATCGCCGTCATTGCCGGCCGAGGCTACGACCAGTGAGCCGTAGTAGCTGGCGATATCGGCAAACAGCACGAGCGCGTCCTCGGGCTGGCCGTAGCTGAAACTTACGGAGAGGTTGATGATGTCGGCCGGGTCATACGTGCGGCAGCCTGTCGTCACCCCCGGGGTGCAGAGGCCGCGATCGGAGCCGTCCAGGTCGAGGGCGGCATCGAGGGCCCGCAGCAGCGCGACCCCGTTGCAGAGGCCGGCGTCGCCATTGCACGCTTTGTAGACCCAAAGATTGGCGCCGGGGGCGATGCCGCTGTCGGTGCCGCCGGGTTCCGTCGCCAGCCCGACCATGATATCGGCCACGCTCGTCCCGTGGCCGGCAAGGTCGATCGGATTATCATCAAAAAAGATGCAGACACCCAGCGCGCCACAGCGCGGGTCGGGATTGGGCCAGATATCGCCCAGATAGTCAAAGCCGCCGCGCACCTTGTTGTTGGGAAAGAGATCCGGCGGCGGGGTACGGCTCGGGTCGCAGCCGGGCTGGCCGGGCGCCAGGCCAGCGTCGCCGCAGGCAGCGCGCCGGTAGTCAGCGAGCGAGCCACTGCCACCCAGTTTCACGTGGGTGTAGTCAACGCCGGAGTCAACGATCGCGATATCGATCCCCGCGCCATCGTTGCCGAGCTCTCGGACCGCATCAGCGCCGATCAGCGCCGAGAGCTCGGCCAGCGTCGCCGTCACCGGCCCGGGGTCGCCCTGGTCAACGGCATAGTCACTTACCTGCACCACGGCGGCGACCCCGGGCAGATCGCGCAGCGCCGGGGCGGCAGCGGCATCGACGGCCACGGCCAGCCCCGCAGCGGCGTGAGTGAACCCGGCGAGCACCGTGCCGCCCAGCGCCTGCACCTCGGCGGCGACCCGCCTCTGCTCGGCGGCCACCTGCCGGACATAGTCCAGCCGCCGGGTGTGGTTCCATTCGTGGCCAACAACCGCCAGCGGCGGCAGATCGAGCTGCACCAGGGCCGCCACGTGCGCGCCAGGCGCGCTGCGCCCCGCGTCGGCCCAACTCGCCTGGTCAGCTGCCTGCACCAGGGCGCGGTAGACCGGCAACGCAAGCCCACGCTGGGCAGCCACCGGCGACGTGGCTGCCCGCGGACCGACGATGCTGAATGTGATGGCGAACAGGCCGAGGATAACCAGCAGTTTGATGGTCCGCGAAGCCACGATCGTAACCTCTGCTCTCTGGGCCTTGGAGCGACAACAAAAGCCCCACACGGCCGTACGGGCCAGGTCGAGCAACCAGCAGGCATGGTGGCCTCACCATCGTCGGTCGGGGAGATCGATGGGAGTACAATTGCAGTCTTGGGATCCATAGACTACACCGGACGCGGCAGACTGTCAATGACCGTATTGGGCTGGCTAGTAGAGGTTTTTTAGCGTCCTGATGCGCTTCAGGTTGGGCGCAGACACCGGGATTCTGTTGACAATTTCGTCATCAACGCGTGCCGATCGCGGTGAAGAGCTGGTCGTAGCGAGGGGCCAGCTGGGTCCAGTCGTAGGGCGCCGCGATGGCGTGCCAGGTTGCCCGCGGGCGCCGATACCCGCCCGTATCGGCGCTGAGCAGGGCGACCAGGCCGGCCGCATCGTCGTAGAGGCACTCGGCGTGCAACTCGGGGGGCAGCAACTCCGGGTAGTTGAGCCGGCGTGGCAGAACAGGCGCGCAGCCGCAGAAGAGCGCTTCGACCACGGCGATGCCGAAGTACTCCTGGATTGCCGTGCTGACGACCACGTCGGCGCGCTGCAGCAGGGCGGCGTAGGCGGCCCGCGAGGGCGCATAACCCCAATGGTCAATGTGGCGCGCCCAGCGCTCGCGGGCCGCCACGAAGGCGGGCATCCGGGGGTCGATGTGCTCACCGGCCACGATCAGCCGGAAGTCGACGCCGCTGGCCTCCAGGGCTTCGAGCGCCGCGAAGAAGGCGCCCGGCTGCTTGTCGTACTCCCAGCGCGAGTTCCAGAGGATGGTGAGCGGCTGCGCCGGGGCGCGATCGCCAGCTGGCGACACGGCACCGGCGAGTGCCGCCAGGTCGATCCCCGGCGGCAGCACGTAGCTCCTGGCGGCGATCGCGGCCACCGTCTCCAGTTCACGGTAGTCGTGGTAACGCTCGAGCAACGCGCGCAGCGCGGCCAGAAAGTCGCGCCGGTGGAACTCGGAGTTGAAGATCACCGCATCGGCGCTGAGCGCGCTGGTGTAGTTCGTCCAGGCAAGGCCCACATCACGCTGCCGCCCCGGCGGCAAGGGGTAGGTCAGCTGATTCTCGTGGAAGTAGACCGCGGCTGGCACACCGGTCAGCAGGTCGGCCGTGAGCGCGCGAAAGGTGGCGAGATCGAGCATGTCGCTGGCGACGATCAGCTCCGGGCGCTCACCGCGCTCACGGG
>DAOUBZ010000347.1:0-17694 GCA_034432515.1 Chloroflexaceae bacterium
CCATAATGCTGCGCTCAATATCTTGCAGAAGGGCGGGGGCACCGCCTTCGGGGAGGCTCGTAGTACGGGCGGGCCGCAGAACCGAGAACCCCGCACCCTTTAGGGGCGGGAGTGTCAGAAGGCGGGATACCTGCCCTTGCCATCGTACCCGTTCCCTCTGTGCACGTCAAATGGAGCCCAGCGTATAGCGTGCATAGTCGCCCTGGCACGGTGGGCCATCGGTGATGTAGAGCGCCCGGGCGTGCAGATCCATAATCACCGAGACCACACTCGCGTAGTGCTCCTCAGGGGGGTCCGCCGGGTCGATGTGAAAGCAGATCGAGTAGGGGTAGCCCTGGTGGTCGCGCAGGGCGGCCTGCACGTCGGCCAGGGTCAGCGGCCACGCGGCGAGCAACTCCACCAGGCGGGCCTGACGCTGCCACGAGTGGGGCGTGTTCTCCACGTTGCGCTCGGTGGTGCCGACGGCCTCCGGCTGCAGGAAGTGGTTGGCGTGCACCAGACAGCCCGCCACGCAGCCGCTGGCGTGGACGCCCCGCGGCCCCGTCTCCAGGTTCACCACCTGGTCGGGCGCCTGGGCGATCAGGAAGTTGGCCGAGCAGGAGCGCTCTTCGCCGCTGACCACACCGATCGCCGCCTCCAACTCGGATGCGCGCAACACTTCGTAGCAGCGCGTATGGAAGGGCCGGCGCAGGCGTGCCCAGTCGTCGTCGTGGCTGGTCAGGCCATTGATCGCCAATCCCAGGCCCGCCGAGTTCAGCCCGATCTTGCCGCCGAAGATCCCGGCCTCGCTGAAGGCCAGGATCTGCAGGCCATCCGGCTCAGTGGTGTGGAGCAACGCCCCCTGCACGCCGGTGATCCAGTCCCAGTTCTCGCCAAGCAGCAGGTGACCATCGGCGGTGGCCGCGGGTAGCAGGGCGAAGGCGGTGCAGCCGTCGGGCAGCGGACGCTCGACGAAGGCGTCGTAGAACAGTTCGTAGCGCACGTTGAGCGCGACGATCGCGGCGAAGTCGACCTCCGCGCCAGCGGCGATGCCGCGCATGCCCGCGAAGTAGTCCGGGCTCTGCTCGGCGATCACCGCGGCATAGCGGGTCGCGCGGCGCAGCGTTTCACTGCGGCTGAGCTTGAGTTCACGCTCGAAGCGCGCAAGGTAGAGGCCCAGGTTCTGGCGGATGGGCCCGCGCAGGGCCGTCCCGTGAGCCAGACCCTGGGCGTAGGGTTTGCCGCTCAGGCGCAGCAGGGGGAGGGTCATTGCGATGCCTGCAGGGGCTTCACGAAGTTCACCCAGGCCGGCTGCTTGACGAAGCCCAGCGCCTCGTTGATGCTGAGCATCGCCCGATTGTTCGATTCGTTCCAGGTCTTGAGTATCGTGATGCCCTGTTCACGAGCGAAGGCAATCGCGCGCAGCTTGAGCGCCAGGGCGATGCCGCGCCGGCGGTACGCGCGGCGTACCCCGGTGAGGCCGGTGTACAGTGTATCGGGTTCCTCGTCGCTCTTCCAGAAGGCGCTCGTGCCTACGTAGTGTTCGCCGTCAAGGGCCACGAAGTGGCCGTCGGGCAACAGGTCGCGACTCTCGAAGACACGCTGCACGAAGCTCTCATACGAGCCCTCGGTCATTGGCTCAGGCGAGGGGACATCGCGGGCGAGCGCAAGATCGAGCTCATAGAGCTTGCGCCGGTGCTCCGGGTCGCGCGCCATCAGTTCGCGCAGGGTCACCACCTGGATGCCACTTGCGGCCACCTGTTCGACATGCCCGGCATAGGGCGTCGGGTCGAAGGTCGGCACCGTGAGGCGCGACTCCCACTCGCGCATATCCTCGACGAAGCCTCGATCGGCCAGAAAGCGCATGGAGCGGGCGTAGTCTTCGCGGCAGCGGGCGCGGACGCGCAACGGGTCGAAGGGAGCCAGCGCGGCCAGCAGCGTCGCGTAGAGTGCCCGGCCGATGCCGCGGCCCTGCCACGCGGGATGCACTGTGATGGAGAGATGGAAGAGTTGCGGGTGGTACATCCATTCCCACTGGTTGTAGCTGGCATAGCCCACGGCCTGGCCTTCCAGCTCGGCGAGCCAGCGGCGCCGCTTGAGGTGCGCCGGCTGTTTGGCGTCGTCCTCCTGCCAGTCTGCCACCGAGTCGGGGTACTCAGGATAGACCGCGTTGGTCACGGCGACAGCGGTGGCATAGTCGGCGTCGCTGCCCGTGAAGTCGCGGATGCTCAACCCGGCGGGACCAGGCTGCGGATCGGTCGTACTGATCGAAGCGGCAAGCGCCATGGCTGTCCCTTTCGTGGAGCGCGGGCGCGCTGGCTCGTGAAGCGTTGCGGTAGATTGCCCTATTCTAACCTCCCGGCCCACTGCCTTCATCAGTCAAAAGGCCCAGGTCGACTGCGCCATGGGGCTGAACAGGCCCGTTCACAGCTGGTAACATTTCGCTAACAGGCCGGGCCTGGATCGTGGGCCATGACTATGGTACAACCTCATGGGGGCGATCCGTGCCGCCCGTCCCCACGTGCTTTTGTGAGCTTATATACGCGAATGAGGACGCTATGCGCCACTACCGCTTACTCCTGGTGACCCTGCTCGGCGCGCTGTTGCTTGCCGCCTGTGGCCAGCGCCTGCCCAGCGCCGACGAGATCGTTGAACGGATGAAGGCGGCCCGCGCCGCCACCAGTGATGCCCATGCCACCGTTGCGATCGACTTCACTAGCCCCGAGCGCACTGGCCGCTTCGTGGTCGAGGGCTGGATGCAGCAGACGGATCTGACCGATGCAGCCGGCAAGCCGATCAACCGCGTGCGGATGGAAGTGCGCGAGGCCAGCGAGGCCGACCTGGTCGGGTCGGTCGCAGTCAGCAATGGCGAGCGCTTCTGGCTCTATAACCCTGCCGAGAACACCGTGGTCACCGGCGCGCACGACCAGATGAAGCAGGCCACCGCCAGCACCCCCGGCAGCGCGGCGCCGATGTTCGCGGAGCTCCTTGGCCAGGGGCTCGACGCCGTCGAGCTCGAAGTCCTTGGCGCGGAGCAGGTGGCGGGCAAGAACACCTGGAAGGTGAAGGTCACCCCCCGGCCCGAGACGAGTGCCCAGCTGCAGCTGGATGGCGTCGTCGAGGGGACGCTGTGGGTCGACGAGCAACTGGCCCTGCCGCTCAAGGCCTCGCTTGACGCCAGCGACTTCGGCCAGGGCAGCGTCGAGGTGCTGAGCCTGGAGACCAACACCGGCCTGAGCGCCGAGCTGTTCAGCTTCACCCCGCCCGCCGGCGCGACGGTGGTGGAAGCCGCGGAACTGGCCGCGCGCATGCAGCCGCAGGCGACCACGCTGGCCGAGGCGCGCAGCGCCGTGAGCTTCGCCCTGCGCGAACCTGGCTACCTGCCCGCCGGGATGAGCCTGGTGGAGGTGCGCGTGATCGGCACCGGCACGGTCATCCTCAACTACAGCGGCGGAACCGGCAGCGTCAGTGTGGTGCAGAGCAACGAGGAGGTGGGGCGCGACCGTGAGCCGCCGGCCGGCAGCCAGGTGCGCGCCGTCACCGTCCGTCGGGTGCCTGGCACGCTCATCGCCGGCGCCGACGGCCAGGGCAGCCTGTTGCGCTGGGAAGAGGGTGGGCTGCGCTATGTTGTCGCCGGCACCCTCGCCGCCGATGAAGCGCTCAAGGTAGCCGAGGGGCTGCAGTAGGACGGCGCCGCCCCCGCGCGAATGTCGTTGGGGCAGGCTCCACACCCCAACGCCGGAGGCGCACACTTCTGTGCGCCCCGCGATCGTGGTAAGATGCTGGCATGACAGAACCTCTGATCCGCGCCGTGGGCCTTGCTCGCCGCTACCAGATGGGCAAAACCGCCGTCGACGCACTACGCGGGGTGGACCTGGCGGTGCAACCCGGCGAGTTCGTATCGCTGGTCGGGCCGAGCGGCAGCGGCAAGAGCACGTTGCTGCACCTGATCGGCGGGCTGGTGCGCCCCACCGGTGGCGAGGTCTGGGTCAACGGCCTCGAGCTCGGGCGCAGCAGCGACCAGCAGCTGGTCGTCTATCGCCGTGATACGCTCGGCTTCGTCTTCCAGAGCTTCAACTTGCTGGCGATCAAGACGGCCTGGGAGAACGTGGCCGTGCCACTGATGCTGGCTGGCGCACCGCTTGCGCAGCAGCGCGCCCGGGCGATCGAATTGCTCACGCAGCTGGGGCTCGGCCACCGGGCCGACCATCGGCCCGCCGAGCTGAGCGGCGGCGAGCAGCAGCGGGTCGCCATTGCGCGCGCCCTGGCCAACCGCCCGCGCCTGATCCTGGCCGATGAGCCCACCGGCAACCTCGACAGCCGCACGGGGGGTGAGATCATGGGGCTGTTGCGCCGCCTCGTGCGCGAAGAGGGCCTGACGTTGCTGCTCGTCACGCACGATATGAGCGTGGCCCGCTACGCCGATCGCATCGTCCACCTGCGCGATGGGGCAGTGCAGTTCGTGGAGGCGGTGCTGGACCACGAGCCTGTGATCGTCGCCGGATGATATGCCTCACGCCCTGATCTTCGACTTCGACGGTCTGATCGTCGATACCGAGACGCCAGCCCTGGAGAGCTGGCGCCGGATCTATGCCGAATACGGCCTTGAGCTGGGCCTCGATGTCTGGGCCGCTGCGCTGGGCACCCAGCACGGCTTCGATGCGCTTGAGCACCTGGTGGGGCTGGTGGCCGCCACGGACCCGGCGCGCGCCGCCGCGCTGCAGGCCGATGCAGCGGCGGTCCGCGCGCGGCGCCAGGCGCTCAAAGATGCTATGAGTGCAAGCCAGGGCTTGCTGCCCGGCGTCAGCAGTCTGCTCGACCAGGCCGCAGCGCTTGGCCTGCCCTGCGCCGTCGCCTCCAGCAGCAGCTACCGCTGGGTCGGGGGCTGGCTGGCGCGCCTGGGGATCGCGGAGCGCTTCGTCTGTGTACGCACCGCCGACGACGTAGCGCGCACCAAGCCCGACCCGGAGCTCTTTCTGGCCGCTGCCGCCGGGCTCGGGCTGCCCCCCACGGCCTGCCTGGTGCTCGAAGACTCGGCCAACGGCATTCTGGCAGCCCGGGCGGCCGGTTGCCCGGTGGTAGCCGTGCCTGGCGCACTCACCCGGCAACTCCCCCTGCCCCCGGCCGACCTGGTCATCCCCGCGCTCGATGCGATGCCGCTCACCGACCTGCTCGCCGCCGTGGCGCGCGGGGCACCTCGACGGGCTCAGGGCAACGGTCCGGGCGGCGGTGGCCAGCCACGGGCGAAATAGTCGCCCATGGTGATGATCACCAGGATAGCAAAGCCCAGGAAGGCGGCAGCGGCGTAAAGCTGGGTGGCCCGCTCGCTCACCTTCACGTGCATAAAGAAGAGCACGATCAGGACCGTCTTAGCGATGGCGATGGCCATCGCGATCGCCACGCCCAGCAGCCGTGGCAGCGCGATGATGCCCTCGATCCACCAGGCGCCGACGGTAAGCGCCATCAGCACCATGAGCGCGGCGAAGACCTTGTAGTAGGTCGCCTGCCCGATATGGCCGTGCGGATGCTCAGCGCCCGTGTGGCTAGCGTGGGCGCCGTGGCCGGGGTTGGCTTGCGGTTTTGCCATCAGTGCACCAGGTAGAACAGCGGGAACAGGAAGACCCAGATAATATCGATCAGGTGCCAGTAGAGGCCGCCGATCTCGATCGGCGTGAAGTAGGTCGCTGTGATCACACCACGCCAGACCAGGAAGGTCAGGATCGAGACAATCGTCAGGCCGACAATCATATGCACGGCGTGGAGGCCGGTGGCGACGAAGTAGAGGAAGTAGAACAGCTGGTAGGGTGAGCCGAGGCCGGGCTGTGGCGCACCGTGCTCAGTTGCCGCTGCGGCGCCCTCAGCGCCGTGGGCCTCGGGGAAGAGAAAGGCCCGCCCGGGCACGAGGCACTCGTCGACGACGTGCTGGCCAGTGCCGGTGACCCAGCCGATGGGTGTCGAGTAGCCCGCGCAGTGGGCGAACTTCTCGCTGTACTCGTAGCCCTTGATCAGCAAGAAGGTCAGGCCGAGCACGAGGGTCACGCCGAGCATGGTCAGCACACGCCGGCGTTTGCCCTCCTCGGCGGCATTGACGGCCAGCGCCACGGTCAGCGAGCTCACCAGCAGCACCACGGTGTTCACCGCCCCGAGGGGCGTATTCAGGTGGTGGGCGGCCGCGGCCCACACCTCGGGGAAGGCCCAGCGGTAGACGATGTAGGCCATGAAGATCCCGCCGAAGAGCATGATCTCGGTCACGAGGAAGGCCCACATCCCGAGGGTAGCGGTCTCCTTCTGTTGCTGCACCGTCTCGAAGTGGTGCTGCAGTTCGCGACCGTGGACCCCGTGATCGTGGCCTTCGTGCCCGTGGGGCTGCGCCGGTTTCGCGGTTGGTGTCGTTGTCGCCAAGGGTGCTCTCCTCTCGGTGGGCCTGTGCAGGGTCATCGTCGAGCTGGATACCGGCCGGGCCACCGCAGCGGCGGGGCCGCTGCTGCGGTAGCGCCGTTGCTTCGGCCCTACAGGGGGCTGCCTGGCCGCCACTCGGCGGCGTCGCGAGCGGCTGCCTCGGGCGGGTAGGCATAGGCATCGGTCGTCACCACGGGGATGCGCTCGAAGTTGTGGGTGGGCGGTGGCGAACTGGTGTGCCACTCCAGGCCCGTCGCATCCCAGGGGTTATCGCCGGCCACGCGCCCGTTCACCAGCGAGAGCAGCAGGTAGACCAGCGGGATGATGAAGCCGACCGCCAGCACGGCGGCGCCGGACGACGACAGCACGTGCAGCACCTGAAACTCCTGCGGATAGACGTGGTAGCGGCGCGGCATGCCGAGGTAGCCCAGCACGAACTGGGGGAAGAAGGTCATGTTGAAGCCGACGAAGACCACCAGCGCCGAGATGCCACCCCAGACCTCGTTGTACATCCGCCCGGTCATCTTCGGCCACCAGAAGTGGATGCCGCCGAGGTAGGCCATGATCGTGCCGCCGACCATGACGTAGTGGAAGTGGGCCACCACGAAGTAGGTGTCGGTCACGTGAATGTCAATCGCCACCACGCCGAGGAAGATCCCGGTCAGCCCGCCGATCACGAACAGGCCCATAAAGCCCAGGGCATAGAGCATGGGCGTGCGGTAGCTGATCGAGCCCTTGTAGAGCGTTGCGGTCCAGTTGAAGACCTTGATCGCCGAGGGGATGGCGATCAGCATGGTGATGAAGGAGAAGACCAGGCTGGCATACATCGACTGGCTGCTCACGAACATGTGGTGGCCCCAGACGAGGAAGCCCAGGATTGCGATCGCCATGCTGGAGAAGGCGATGAACTCATAGCCGAAGATGCGCTTGCGCGAGAAGGTGGCGATCAGCTCCGAGATCACGCCGAAGGCCGGCAGGATCATGATGTAGACCGCCGGGTGCGAGTAGAACCAGAACAGATGCTGGAAGAGCAGCGGGTCACCACCGAGGGCCGGGTCGAAGATGCCCACGCCCCAGATGCGCTCGATTGCGACCAGCAGTAGCGCAATACCGACCACCGGGGTGGCCAGCACGATCACCAGGCTGGTGGCGTAGGCTGCCCAGATGAAGAGCGGCAGGCGGAACCAGGTCAGGCCGGGGGCGCGCATCTTGTGGATGGTGGCGATGAAGTTGACCGCCGTGGCGATCGACGAGAAGCCCATGATGAAGGCGCCCGTGATCGTCAGGATCACATTGGAGTTGGAGTAGGTCGAACTGAAGGGCGTATAGAAGGTCCAGCCGGTATCCACGCCGCCGAGCACCGCCGCGCTGAGCGCGAAGAGGCCGCCGAACATGTACAGATACCAGCTGAACAGGTTCAGCCGGGGAAAGGCCAGGTCGCGGGCGCCGATCATCAGCGGCACCAGGAAGTTGCCAAGCACCGAGGGGATGGCCGGGATGAGGAAGAAGAAGACCATGATCACGCCATGCAGCGTGAACATGCGGTTGTATACGTCGGACGACATCAGGTCGCCCTGGGGTGTCACCAACTCGATGCGAACGAAGGTCGCAGCGAGCCCGCCGAGCAGGAAGAAGAAGTTGATGCTCAGCAGGTAGAGAATGGCGATCCGCTTATGGTCAACGGTGAACAGCCACGACTTGATCCAGGACCACAGGCCCGGGGTGTCGTCGTGCAGGTAGCCGCTCTCGGGAAAGGCTGTCGCCGCCATAGGTTCATTCCCCTAGTGACTTGATATACTCGATCAGTTGCCGGACCTGGTCGTCGCTGAGCTGATTGCCGTAGGCCGGCATGACCGGCTGGTAGCCCTCGGCCACCTTGGCCGCCGAGTTGCGGATCGACTCCTCAAGGTAGGCGACATCGGCGATCACGCTACTACCATCGGCGAGGCGCTGCTCGGTATTGTACAACCCATTCAGGCTCGGGCCAATTCCAGCGCCATCACTGCGATGACAACCGACACAGCCGAGGTTGGTGAAGACCCGTTCACCCTGAGCAGCGAGCGCCTGGTCGAAGGCGGGCACGGCTGCACCGGCTGCCTCGCTGCCCGTGGCGCTTGCTCCGCTGCTCCCGCTGCTGCTCATCCCGCTCGTCCCGCTGGCGCCCCCGTCGCCGGCGAGCGACTTGATGTAGGCGATGAGCTGGTTGATCTGATCCTCGTTCAACTGGCCGGCGTAGGAGGGCATAACGGGCTGATAGCCGGCGGTGATCTGCGCGCCGGGGTTGATGATCGAGGTGCGCAGGTAGTTCTCATCGGCGGTGATCGTGCTCCCGTCGGCAAGTTGCTCCTGGGAGCTGTAGAGCCCCTGGAGGCTGGGCCCGACACCTGCACCGTCCATGCGGTGGCAGCCAATACAGCCAAGGCTGGTGAAGAGTTGCTCGCCCACCAGGGCCATCGGGTCGCCGATCGCGCTGCTGGGCGGCGTCTGCACTGCGGCGCCGCTGCTGCCATCGGGGAGGATCACCTCACCCGGGGTCACCAGCCAGCGTTCGTAGTCGGCCAGACTCAGGGCCACCACCCGGCCGCCCATCAGCGAGTGCTCGGTGCCGCAGTACTCGGCGCAGAAGAGGTGATACTCGCCGGCTTTCGTCGCCTCGAACCACATCGAGGTGTAGCGGCCCGGCAGCACGTCCTGCTTGACACGGAAGGCCGGGATGTAGAAGCTGTGGATGACGTCCTGCGAGGTCATAATCAGTCGCACCGGGCGCCCGATCGGGACGTGGAGCTCGTTGTTCTCCCGTTTACCGTTCGGATGCTGGGCGTGCCACATCCACTGCTTGCCGATCACGTAGATCTCCAGGGTACGGGACGGTGGCGTGCGGACATGCACATAGAGGAAGGCGCCCCAGAAGAAGATCCCCAGCACGATCAACAGTGGAATGCCCGACCAGGTGCCCTCAAGCAGCAGGTTGGAGTGCACCTGGTTGGTGCGGTCGGCGGCCTTGTTGCTGCGGTGGTAGCGCACCATCAGGAAGAGGATGATGAAGGGCAGCATGCCGCCGAAGAGCAAACTGAGGCCAACCAGCGTCCAGTAGAGCAAATCAATCTGGCCGGCGAAGCTCGAGGCCTGCTCTGGGAACAAAGGGAAGTCGCGCATACAGCATCCTATCCGGGGCCAGCCAGGCCCGCCAGTACCGAGGCCCCGCTCGTGCGGGGGCTAGCCGGTTGCCGCCGCAGGGCCGGTGGGCGCGCCTGGAGCGCCAGGCCGGCCCGAGCCGCGGCTCAGGAGATAGAGCGAGAGCAGCAGGCCGATCACGGTGATCACCCCGCCCACCCGGACCAGGGTCATTACCAGGCCGGTGTAGGTGCCGGTCGCCGGGTCGAACTGGTAGCAGAGCAGCAGCAACTGGTCCACCGGGGTACCGATCGTATTGGCCGAAGCCTCAACGAGGCCGAGCCGCAGATCGCTGGGATTGTACTCGATGCCGTAGAAGTAGCGCGCAAGCTGGCCCTCAGGGGTCAGCACCAGGATGCCGGCGGCGTGGGCATACTGGTCGATCGTCTCGTCGTAGTAATATTTGAAGCCCACCGCGTCGGCAAGCTGGGCGATGCTGTCCTGGCTGCCGGTCAGAAAGTGCCAGCCCGCCGCGCTGCCCGGCCGATTGTAGCGTGACACGACCGCAGCGCGAGTATTGGCGGCGTTCATCGGCGTCTCCAGCGGGTCAATGCTGACATTGACCACCTGGAAGTCGGCTCCAACGGTGAGCGGCAGCTCATTCAGCGCCGTCACCAGGCCGGTGCGCACCAGCGAGCAGAGCATGGGGCACTCGTAGTAGCCCAGGGCCAGCACCACCGGCCCGGCGCCGAAATAGTCGCCGAGGCTGACCGTCTGGCCCTGCTCGTCGACGAAAGGCAGGTCGAGCGGCACCCGGGCGCCGAGGCGCTGCTCGAACGAGACCCCGACCAGCGGGTCGCTGGTGGTATAGCCTGGCTCGCCCTGGGCGCGAGCGGCGCCAGGGGCGGCCAGCAGGCCGATCAGCAGCAGTACGAAAAGCCAGCGAACGATCTGCATATGCTTATTCCCCAAAGGGGTTCACGCCCTGTTCAAGCAGCAACTCCATCGAGCGCTCGATCGGAATGTGGACGATGCCCTGGCGCTGACTGACCCAGCCATAGGACTCCAGGCGCTCGGTCGCCTCATTGACGATGCGCGGACCGTCCACATTCGGGTTGGCCTCGACCAGCGGCCCGACGGGCACCTGCGGCGAGGTGACGTCAACCGCGTGGCTGGCATCTGCCGGTCGCTCGCCGATCGCAAAGACCAGGACGGTGATCACGACATAGGCGAAGGCCAGCAGGGCAAAGATGACAGCGATCGAGATCCAGAGCGGTCGGGCGCGCACATCAGCGAGCTCATAGCCCGCCGCAACACTCTCGGCCGCCGCACCCTCTGCAAGCTCATGGCCGTGATGGCTCATCGGGGTATCCCTCTAGCGGTGACAGGTGTAGCAGTTGGTCAGCCGGCCATCGGTCGGGATCTGGTAGCTCTCAACCAGCTTCACGCGCTCCTCCAGCGGCAAGGCGAGCGGGTCGAAGCTCATGTTGAAGACCTCGTCGCGCGGGCGCACATTGTCCTCCGGGTTGCGATGGCAGCCCAGGCACCAGCCCATAAATAACGGCTGGGCCTTGGCGGTCAGGTGCTGCTGGTCGATCCGCCCGTGGCACGACGCGCAGCCGATGCCCTTGGCCACGTGGACGCTATGGTTGAAGTAGACGAAGTCGGGCAGGTCGTAGATCCGTCTCCAGACCACCGATTCACCGGTGCGATAACTATCGCGCACCGGTTGCAGCAGCGGGCTATTGGTCCAGACCTGCGAGTGGCAGGACATACAGGTATCGGTGGAGGGGAAGCCGGCGTGGGCGGCCCGCTCGACGGTGGCGTGGCAATAGCGGCAGTCGATCATCAACTGATCGACGTGATGCTTATGACTGAACGGCACCGGCTGCTCCTTCGGGACGCCCACATCGGTGAACCAGGGCGAGAGGTACAGCCCGACCAGCGCGGCCACGATCCCGCCAGCGAGCAGCACCAGCCCGAGGATGCTCACCCAGACGATGGCGTTGGCGTTTCGCGGGAAGATCTGTGCAGACATAGGTCGCTCTCTAGCGCACTGAGCAGCATAATCGAGCTGCTGAAACCACTGAACCAGGTGGCTCGCTGCGCTCGCGCCGCTTTTGCATCGGCTCAATCCAGGCGAGAGATGCCGTGGAGTTCGTCTGGCCAGGGTGGCGGTTTGCCGGCATTCTGGCCTTATTGCCCTCCGAGTCGCTGGCGTTCTTCGGCGCTGAGGTCATTCACGTTGGCGTACTGGCTGAGTTGGAGCGCCCGGACGTAGGCGGCCACGGCCCAGCGATCCTCGGGTGGGATGCGATTGGCGTAGCTGTACATCCGGTTGACGCCATTGGTGATCACATCGAAGAAGTAGCCGATCGCCACGGTGCGCAGCCGGTCCTGGTGCAGGCTGGGCACCTGTAGCGGGCCGCGGTAGGCGATCACGCCATTGCCGTCACCGGCGATCCCGTGGCAAGGCGCGCAGTAGGCATCGTAGCGCGTGCGCCCGTGCTCGAGCAACTCAGCGGTGAGTTCGACCGGCAACTCGGTGGCCAGTTCGCCATTCACCTTGCCGGTCAGCAGCGCCGAGTCCGGGTCGAAGCTGCCAATCGCGACGGTATTCTCCACCGGCGGGCGCATGGCGCGGCCATCGCGGAAGAACGTGCTGACCTGGTTCGGCTGGTAGCGGGGCTGGTCGTACATATCCACGTGGCAGGCTGCCAGCACCAGGCACAGCGGCAGCCAGGCGAAGCGCACCAGGCGTGAGCCGCTCAGTTTGCGCGCAGGTTGGACCATAGGTGCACGCTCGTTTCTAGTTCAGGCCTCGCCTTCGCTGACCAACGCCGGGTTTGGATTGTGCACGCGGGCCAGATAGCTCGTGCGCGGGAGCGTATTCAGCAGACCCAGCACGGTGTAGTTGTGCGGCTCGGCCTTAAACTTGGTAACCTTGCTCTGCGGATCGTTGATATCGCCAAAGATGATCGCCTGGGTCGGGCAGGCCTGCTGGCATGCCGTCACCACCTCGCCATCGCTGATCGGGCGGTTGCCCTGTACTTTCGCTTTGATCCGCACCTCGGCGATGCGCTGGATGCAGTAGCTGCACTTCTCCATCACACCCCGGTTGCGCACCGTCACCTCGGGGTTGCGCATCAGTTTGAGGCTCGGCGCCTCGAGATCCTGGTACTGGAAGAAATTGAAGCGCCGCACCTTGTAGGGGCAGTTGTTCGAGCAGTACTTGGTGCCGACGCAGCGGTTGTAGACCATATTGTTGAGGCCCTCGGCATCGTGCACGGTAGCCGCCACGGGGCAGACCAGTTCACAGGGGGCCTGCTCGCAGTGCTGGCAGGTCATCGGCATCATGTAGGTCGTGGGGTTGTCGAAGTTGGCCCCGGCGAAGTAGCGGTCGATGCGGATCCAGTGCATCTCGCGGCCACGGGCGACTTCCTGCTTGCCGATGAAGGGGATGTTGTTCTCGGCCTGGCAGGCGACCACACAGGCATTGCAGCCGATGCAGGCCGTCAGGTCGATGGTCATGCCCCACTGGTTGCCTACCGAGTAGTCGAAGCCGGGCAGATTGCCGCGCAGCAGGCTCTGATAGCCCTCGGTGCCGGGGCCGGGCGTCTCTTTGCCGTACTCCTCCAGGTAGACCTCGCGGGAGATGTGCTTGGGGTCCTGCTTGAAGCGCTCGAACTCGCCGGCGCGGATGATATCGCGGCCCTCCAGGGTCCAGTGGTCCTGCGTGCTAACGAGCGGGTAGCTGCCGCCGGGCACGCTGACCGCCACCTGGTTGCTGAACCAGGGCGCCTCACTGGTCCGCAGGGCGTAGACGTTGAAGCCGGTATTTGCCGCCACGCGCCCGGCCTGTTCGCCGCGGCCATAGCCGAGGGTAACCGTGATGGTATCTTCGGCGTGGCCAGGCACAATCCAGATCGGCAGCGTGAGGGCACCCTCGCCAAGGCGCAGTTCGATCAGCCGGCCGTTGGCCCGGATCAACTGTTCGAGCACCCGCTGGCTGGCGATGTTGTCCTCCCCTGCCAGGTCGTCGAGGCTGACCGGCAGGTTCAGCAGCCGGATGGCGGTCGAGGGGCTGACCAGGGCCGCGTTATCCCAGGTGAGCTTGGTCAGCGGGCGGGGCAACTCCTGGAGCCAGCCATTGTTGGCGTAGCGCCCGTCCCAGAGTGCCGGATCGGGGCGGAAGACCAGTTCCAGGCCCTCGCCGGCCGGTGGCAGGGCGTAGCTGATGCCGCTGCGGAGCGTCACCTGGCGGGCGGGCAGGCTGGTGCCGGGCACCACGCCGTTATTGAGGCTGCCACGGAAGAAATCGTCGAACTCCTGGCCCTCGAGGCCGCTCTGCTGCTGCCAGTAGGCGCGCACCAGGTCATAGGAGGTCTGGCCGACCTGGCCGAGCATCGCGGCGAGCAGGTCGTGGGCGGTGCGGCTGCTGTAGAGCGGCAGGATGAGCGGCTGGATGATGGTGGCGGTGCCGTCGTAGGCGCGAATATCGCTCCAACTCTCCAGGCTGTGGCTCAGGGGGATGAACCAGTCGGCCAACACCGCAGTCTCATCGTCGTAGGGGTTGAGCGCCACCTTGAAGCGGGCCTTGCTCATAGCCTCGGCGAAGTCGAGGTCGGCAGGGGCGGTGAAGACCGGGTTGGCATCGATGATCACCAGCACCTCGACCGTGCCGGCGTTGAGCTCGGCGACCAGTTCGCGCAGGGCGGCGGTCTGGTCGCCGGGGCGGGCCGCCACCGGGTCGCTGTACTCAACCGTGGTGCCGACCGCGCCGAGCGCCGCGTTGATCGCATGGGCCAGGGCGTGGACCACAGGTGGTTGCCACTCGCCGGCGACCACTACGCCCTCGGCGCCTGCGCTGCGCAGGTCCGCGATCATGGCATCGAGGAAGTTACGCGCGTCTTCTGGCAGCGTGACCTGGGGCGCGCCGGCCACGCCGAGGGCTGCAGCCACATAGGCAGCGGCAGCGCCGACCTGGCCGGCCTTGAGCCGCAGACGGTGGTCGGCGGCGACGCCGGTATGGGAGTAGACTGGTTCGATCGCGTAGAGCCGGCTGACCTCGGCTGTCTCCTTGAGCACGCGCCGCCGGCTGATCCAATCGTGGGCGTAGCGCGCGCGGGCAGCCGGATCCTGGAGCACATCGCTGTCGAAGGCAACAATCACCCGGGCCCGGTCGAAGCGATAGCGCGTCTCCAGTGGCTCACCGAAGGCCAGTTGTGCACCGGCATAGGTATTCGAGCGCCCGATCGGATCATACTGGACCCACTTCGCGCCGGGGAAGGTGGCGAGCAACTCCTCGAACTGGGCCACCAGGGTCGGCGAGGTGACGGTGGAACTGAGCACGCGCAGGCCCTGACCCTGGAGCCCCCGCTGGAGTTGCATCACCGGGGCGAGGGTGGCGAGGAACTGGTCCCAGGTGCTGATCGCGCCCCGGTTGAGCACCGTCTCCGGGCGGTCCGGGTCGTAGAGTTGGAGGATCTCGGCCTGGGCGAAGATCTCGGTGGCGCCCAGGCTGGCGGGGTGGTTGGGGTTACCCTCGATCTTGATCGGGCGCCCGTCGTAGTTCTTGACCGCAACGCCGAGGCCGAAGCCGTCGAGGTTGGTGGCGGTGGCATAGAAGAGCGGGATGCCGGGCTGCTGATTGTAGGGGGCGCGGGCGAAGGGGGCGACTTGCTCGGGTGGCTGCTTGATCGCAAAGGTACAGCCGGAGAGCCCCGCCAGGGCCAGCGAGGCGCCCAGGAACTTGAGGAACGTGCGCCGGGACACCGGGTCGGCCAGTTCGGCGGCGCCGGCGGGAAACTCGCGTCGTAGCAACTCCTGGAACGCCGGCGTGTCGGCCAGTTCATCGAGCGAGCGCCAGAACTGCTTGCCCCGGCTGGATTGCAGGCGGGCGCGAACAGCATTGAGCTCTCGCTCGGTCGAGTGGAGGATGATGTCACTCATCGGCGGCAGCCAGACTAGTCAGGCAGGGCGGTGCCTATGCGAAAGCCCGGCGGAAGCGGGCCCTTCGAATGGGCAGGAAGGGCGGCGGCCCATTGTTTGTGATTTCCGGAACGAGTTTCTTCGCCAGCAATTATAGCAGGTCGCTTGCCACCGGCAGCACTGGAAAAGATACCCGTTGGGCCTAACTGATCTTTCTAGGAGGAATAACATCGCAACAGGAAGGGTCACGGTCGGGGGAAACGGGCCCGGCGCAGGGGGAGATAGGTTGCGTCCTATTGCACCCCGATTGTAGCACAGGAGCGTGCAGCGGTGCAAGTCGCACCGCTAGACGGGCAGGGCTGATGCAACGTCGGAACGCGAACGCATCCTGAGCCTTCGTCTGGGCGGATCGCGAGCCTGTCGAGCGGCAGGCGGCAGCGCGTACAAACATATGCGTCCCCCCTGGCACACTCGCGTCGTTGGGCACGCCGGCTCCGCCCTCGGTGGCGGTACGTGTTCAGATTTACCGCAGAGCACGCAGAGGATGGGCTTTTTTAAGCCCTCTGCGCCCCTCCGCGCCCTCTGCGGTGCGTACGTGTTCGGTACATGTGAACACTATCCGGTGGCGTGGCCCGGCTCAGGGCGCCGGCGTGCCGCGGCGGTAGCTCTCGTCGAGCAGTTCGACGATGTAGCGCACCTGCACCGCTTCGCCGCGCCGGCGCAACTCGCCGGCCAGTTGCAACGCGCAGCCGGGGTTGGCCGTCGCAATGACGTGGGCGCCGGTGGCCAGGGCGTTGTTCACCTTCCGCGCCCCGAGGCGGGCGGCCATCTCCGGCTGGGTCACGTTGTAGACCCCGGCCGAGCCGCAGCAGAGGGCGCTCTCCTGCATCTCACGCAGTTCGAGGCCCGGGATGGCCCGCAGCAGGGTCCGCGGCTGCACGGTGATGCGCTGGGCGTGGGCGAGGTGGCAGGGCTCCTGGTAGGTTACCTGCAGATCGAGGCGCCCGAGGCCGGCGCGGTTCAGCTCGATGCCGGCGAGGAACTCGTGGATATCCTTGACCTTCTGGCTGAAGGCTACGGCACGCGCGTGCCACGCCGGGTCATCGTGGAGCAGGTGGCCATACTCCTTGAGCGTACTGCCGCAGCCGGCGGCGTTGATCACGATCGCGTCGACGCCCAGGCCCTCGAAGGCGGCGATATTCTGGCGGGCCAGCTCACGGCCGCCGTCGAGGTCGCCGCCGTGGGTGTGCAGCGCCCCGCAGCAACTCTGCGCGGGGGGCAGGATGACCTCGCAGCCGTTCTTCTGCAGCACGCGAATGGTGGCCGCGTGCACCTCGGCGAAGGCGGTGCTCATGATGCAGCCGGTAAGCACGGCGACACTGTAGCGACGTGGCCCTTCAGCGGGGTAGATCTGCCCCTGGGGCACGACGAAGCGCGGGCTGAGCGCGGGCAGCATCTGCTCCATGTCGGCCATGCCGATCAGCTTGAGCAGGCCGCTCTTGCGAGCGAACCACTGGGCGCCACTCTGCTGGTAGAGCTTCATCGAGCCGGAGAAGGCGCGGAACAGCGCCATATCCTTGAACAGCGCACCGAAGACGGCCCCGCGCAGGGCGCGCTGCCAGAGTGGTCGTGGCGGCAGCGCAGTTGGCGGCGGGGCGGCTGCGGCCCCCTGCGCCGGGCCGATCGCGCCGCTGGCACGGGCCTGCTCGAGCTGGGCGCGGCTCGCCTCCAGGATGGCCCCATACTGCACGCCCGAGGGGCAGACCGCTTCGCAGGCCCGGCAGTTGAGACACTCGCTCATCTGCTGCTGGAACACCTCGCTCTCCAGGCCGATCCGTCCCTCGTCGACCGCCTTCATCAGGTAGATCCGCCCGCGCGGCGAAGACATCTCCAGGCCGGTCTCGCGATAGGTCGGGCAGGTGGCCAGGCACAGGCCGCAGTGGACACAGGTATTGATGATGTCGGAACTCGGACGATCCTTGTCGCTGAACGGGATCAGCGGGATGCTCACTGGCTCGCGGTCGGGCGACAGCGCGGTCATGCATAATCTCCAGCTAGGGCGGGCAGGTCGACCCGCCAGTTCAAAGCTCCAGGGTGCAAACGCTCGTATGGGTCAAGCTCGGCTTTGATGGCGCGCATCAGCGCGATCGCGGGCGGTGGCGCGCCCCAGGGCTGCGCGGCGCGGGTAGCCAGGCGCCGATCGAGCAGGTGGACGTGGCGCAGGCGCGCCACCATGGCTTCGTGCCAGGCCAGGCGCGCGCTGGCCTGGCC
>DAOUBZ010000348.1:0-4399 GCA_034432515.1 Chloroflexaceae bacterium
GCTAGTGATGCACTAGCGAGAGTCTAGGCCGTTTCAGGGGTGGGTCAATTCTCCGTCGGCGATCTGGGTCAATTCTACACCGGCCTGTACAGGAGCCGCTGGTGGCGCTGGACACAGCAGCGCAGGATCTGCATACAGGCCCGATAGCTGGGCGGGTCGAAGCTGAGGCTAAAGGCCAGGACGCGGCGCGAGAAGGCGTCCAGCAGCAGGGTGAGCCAGGGGCGACCGAGGGGCTGGCCGGTACGCGAACAGACCAGCAGCAGCTCGAGCTCGGTATGGTCGAGGTGGGTTACCTCCCAGGGGCGGTCGCCATGGCGCGGAGTGGTGAACGACAACTCCCAGTAGCAGGGCTCCTGGCCATAGGCCGCCCGCTCACCCCGGCGGGCAAGCTGTTGGGCGTGCTGGGGTCGTCGGCGGGCTGCCAGCGCCAGGGTCTTGTAGCTGGGGGCCGGAACGCCCTGCTCGGCGCAGTGGTGGAGCAGTTCGGCGTAGACCGCAGCCAGATGCGGGGCGGTGGCGGTCTCAAAGCGAGTGGCGATGGCCTGGTCGAGCAGTTGCCGGGTGGCTGGCGGGAGCTTGGGTGTGCGGTTCCCGCGCAGCTGGGTGCGGGGCAGTAGGCCGACAAAGCCCATGCCGACGGTGGTTTCGGCGTGCTGGTAGGCGGCGAACCAGCGGCGGAGCGTACGTGCGGGAGGCAGATCTGGCGGGGATTGGCCTTCGCGGAGGGCGGTGAGCAGGGTGAAGCGACGGTGCGCTTCCGCCAGGGCGGCAGGGCTGGCTTCAAGCAGGTGAGAGGCTGCAGCGGGGGGGGGCGGTTGGAGGACCGGCTCGCCTGAAGCGAGGGGCTGAGTTGCCAGATGGGCCGCTGCCGCTGAAGCAAACAACGCGACACGCGAGGGTTCGGCAAGCGGGGTTTGGGCCAGCTCGACAAAGAGCTGCTCACGGGCAAGCAGGGTGTAGACGGCATCCGCGCCGCCTGGTGGGAGCAGCGCCAGGAGCTGTGCGAGCGGGAGGCCGGGCTGTTGGGCAACCAGGGTGTGAATGACGCTTGCCAGGTGCGGGTCGGCGTCGGGGCAATCCGGGTGCAGATAGTCGGTCAGAAAGCGCAGGTTGCGCTGGAGCACCCAATTGATGCTGGCCGAGGAGCAGACCCGGTAGCTGAAGCCGAAGGGGGTAGCGTAGGCTTCGCCGGGAGGACAGCGCCACTGACCGTCGGTGTCACGCTGGTAGCGGCCAGGCGAGGTATCGGCCAGGCGCAGTAGGTCGGCTTCGAGTTTCCATTCTTCCCAGCCGATGCCGGTCGTGCGAAGGACAAAGAAGTCTGGGGTGTGGAAAATGCCAAGCTGCCGGCCCTGGCGTCCGCGATACACTAACTTAATAGATGGTGGCTGGTCGTAGAAGGCGAGGGTCGCGGGGTCATGCTCCATGGCATAGATGGCTGCCAGCTCGTTGTGATGGCTTTCGGCCTGAATGACGACGCCCATCTTGCGCGAGGGGAAGCGGACGCTGACATTGCCGGCGCGATTTTGGACGCGGCGAGCGGGAGGGCTTTGCTGCACGGCCGCGATGACGGCGAGGGCTTGGGGCGGGCAGCCCAGGCGAGCGCACAATCCACGGACCTGATCGTCGGTGAGCACCATCGGCCATCCTTTCATATGGGGGAACAGGATGGGCTGATGGTATGCCGAGCCGGGCGGGGCGTGAAGTGGCCAGATTATGGGTTCAGGCCGGAAAAGTCTGACTCGTGGCCAGGTTATGCGTCCAGTTTGGTGAGGGGTGGCTCGTCTCTACCTGAAAGCGCCTGGAGCGGCTACTCTGAGGCAGCCAGAATCAGCGCGTGTGTTTCAGTTTTGGCCAGGTTATGCGTCCTGCCGCGGCCAGGTTATGGTTCAAGTCACAGACCAGGCCGCCCAGCAATGCCCACGCTACCAGTTCGAACAGGACCACGCCGCGGGTGTAGTCCCACGGCAGATGGAACCAGATCGGGTCACCAAGTGTGATGAACAGGGTTCCGAGCAGCCCACCCAGCAGCACCAGGCTGAAGCGCCGGCCGAACGAGGGCGCCCGGCTCACCATAACCAGCCCCACGGCGATGGCGGCGACCGCAAGGTAGTGGAGGCAGCCCAGGGCGAGCTTGACCGGACTGTTCGGGTCGACGCCCTCGCGCACGTAGCTCAGCCGGTAGAATAGCCCGGTCTGATGCTGCGAGACGAAGGCGGCGAACTGCGCTGGCGTCGACCGCGGCCAGGGCATGAAGTAGGTGCCGGTTCGTGCGTCGCCGGCGACGAGGAGCTCGGTCACAGCCGTATCGTTCGGCAGCTGGTGAAAGACCCCCAATGGCTCTGCGAGCAGGCCCCAGAAGAGCATGCCCCAGAGTACCAGCCCGACCATCCCCGCCAGCGCGGCCATCATCGCGCGCTGTGCCTGAGCTCGCATCGCGTGACCCTTTTGTTGATCGCCCCAGGCGCCGCAGCAGTTACGCCGGCACGGCGCCGAGCTGCTGGAGGATGCCGAGCATGTCAAACACGCCCCAGTGCTCGACGATCTGGCCGCGGGCGCAGCGGAAGATATGAAGCTCCTTCCACTCTAGCGCCTTGCCGGCCGCCGGGATGCCGGGTGGGAATGGAGCGCCGGTATGCGTCCCTCGGGCGATCACTCGCACTGCGACCAGGTCACCATCAGCCAGGGTCTCGTACAGCGTCGGTGTGATATCCGGAAAGGCCGCGCGCACACCCTGAACCACCTGTATGAGCTCGGCCCGCCCGCCCCCGCCGATACCGGGCAGGTCGTGGTCGCGGTACTCCTCGGCGAGGATGCGCTGGGCAGACTCCACGTCGCCCTGGGCCATCAGGGTCCCGTAGAGCTCCTGAACCAGCGCCTTGTTCCGCTCAGCTGTCTCGGTCTGCATACAGCCCTCCCCGTGATCTGCGGCCAACGCGTAGCGGCGCCCGCAGGGTCAGCCAGCGTCTTGCTGCCCATCGGGCGAGGAGGTGTCAAGAAAGCGGGCCAGGTGCTCGAGAATCCCGCGCCAGCCGAGCTGATGCGGCTCAACCGCCGCGGCGGGGAGTCGGTGCTGCGTGAGCACGAGGCGGGTGGCGCCACCCTCGTCAAACAGCTCAATCGTGACGAGGGTGAGCTGCTGGAGTGTGTTTGGCGAGCGCCAGGTGAAGCGGAGCCGCTCGGGGGGCCGGATCTCCAGATACTCCCCCGTGTGGATCACATCAGCCGTGCCGGCCCGCATCACGATGCGGAAGGCGCCGCCGACGCGCAGATCTAGCTCGACGGCGGCGACGGTCGCGCCGGGCGGGCACAGCCACTGGCCGAGCGCCTCCGGCTCAGTCCAGGCCTGAAAGACGGTCGCGCAGGCGGCGCGGTAGGTGTGCGTGAGCCGCAGGCTGGGCTCGCCAGCCTCACGCAGCAGGTCGATCACAAGTCTCCCGTATCAGTCGATGCTGGCCGCTGCCGACCGAGATAGGCCTCCAGCGCATTGAGGCGCTCGCTCCAGAAGCGTCGGGAGGTGACCAGCCAGTCTTCGGCGGCGCGGAGGGGCTCGGTGCGCAGCGAGCAGTAGTGGGTGCGACCGGCGATGCGCCGGTGCAGCAGCCCGGCCTCCTCCAGCACCTTCAGATGCTTCGAGACGCTGTTGAGGGCGATGGGGTGCCGGGCCGCAAGTTGCTGAACGCTCTGCTCACCCTGCGCGAGGTCTGCCAGGAGCGCGCGGCGCGTGGGATGTGCCAGCGCATGAAAGGTCGTGTCGAGGGTCGGATGATATTCACCCATATGGGTGAATATTGCCACGGCTCTGGCTAGTTGTCAAGCATCTGGTCGCGTAAGCATACCAGCGTCAGAGGCGCCGGGGCTCAGGTGCGCTCAGCCCTGGCGTTCAGCCGGTGGCTTCCCTCATTCAGACGCCGGAGCTCGTCGGCCACCAGGCGAGCGGCGGCGTTCTGCCAGTTGTAGAGGGTGCGCTCGGGCACCTGGGCCTGAAACCAGGCCAGGGCCTCGCGGCTGGCCAGGTCGGCGGGCGGCGCCCCACGCCGGCTATACGGCTTGAGCCCCACGACATAGGGGAAGTAGAGCGCGTTGTAGAAGCGCCACTCATCGGTTGTGCCGAAACCGCCGTCGGCCCGTGGCTTCAGGCGCGCAATCGCCTCGGCCAGCAGCGCCTTGAGCTCGTCGGCTCGCTCGATCGCGCTGTCGGGCGCCCGGCGGGCCTCAAGTCGCGCGCTGACCACCTCCAGCTGGGTGAGCGGGCTCGCGGCGAGCCGCCCGAGGTCGCCGTAGTGGCTGAGCGCCCGACGCACCAGCCGCGTAAACGCGGCCTCGTCGAGCAGGTCCGGCGTGAGGGCGTCCGGCACGCGAGGCAGGGCGTCGGCGACCTCGCGCAGCACCGTGCGCT
>DAOUBZ010000349.1:0-2447 GCA_034432515.1 Chloroflexaceae bacterium
GCTGCTGGCCCGCCGCATCGCCGAACTGGTGGCCGGCGCCGCCGGAGCGATCGTCTACGACCAGGCCACGGCGCGCTGGCGCACGCCAGGCTATGGCGACGTTGCGCTGCTCTTCCAGGCTGCAAGCGCGTTTGAACCCTTCGAGGCCGCCCTGCGCGCGCAGGGCATCCCCTACCTCACCACGGCCGGGCGCGGCTACTACGGCCGCAACGAGGTGCAGGACCTTATCCACCTGCTGCACGCCCTCGACGACCCGGGCGACGAACTGGCCCTGGTCGGCGCCCTACGCTCGCCCCTCTTCGCTCTGGACGACGGGACGATCATGGCCCTGCGCCTGGCCGGCTCCGCCGGTCTCTGGCAGGCGCTCAGCACCGCAGCAGAGGAGAGCGGGGCGGACGCTGAATTGGCGTTCGCCGCCCGCACCCTGCACGAACTGTATGCCCTGCGGGGCCGGGTGACCGTGGTGGAGTTGCTGCGCACCGCCCTCGAACGCACCGGCTACCTGGCCACGGTCAGCGCGCTGGAGGACGGAGAGCGCCGCCGGGTGAACGTGGAGAAACTGCTGACAGCGGCCCGTCTGAGCGGCACGGGCGGCTTGCGCGCCTTCAGCGAATACCTGGAGCAACTCCTGGCCGCCGAAGTTCGCGAGGGTGAGGCCCCGCTTGAGGCGCGCGGCGTCGTGCGCTTGATGACCGTGCACCGCAGCAAGGGGCTGGAGTTCCCGATCGTGGCCCTGCCCGACCTGGGACGCGCGCCGGTGCCGCTCCGCGAGAACTGGCTCGCCCGCCGGGCCTACGGCCTGGCCCTGCGCGTGCGCGACCCCGACGACGCCGATCGGCTCCCCTGCGCCTTCGTGCTGGCCCGGCGCGTCGAGCGCCAGCTTGAGCGGGCCGAGCGCGACCGCCTGCTCTACGTGGCCATGACCCGCGCCCAGGACTACCTGCTGCTCAGCGGGCCGGCCCCGTCGGCTGGCAACGAGAGCTGGATCTGCGGCCTTGCCGCCGCGCTCGGCCACCCCTGGGAAACCGGCGGGCCGCCAGCGGGCCTCCTCGGCCGGCTCCAGGTCTTCCGTCACGACCTGGAGCCATCCTGAGGTCAACCGAATAGTCATCGAGGGGAGGGGCGAAGACAGGAGAAGCGATATCAGGCTTTGCCGTAAACTGGAACGTGGGCCCCACTGATGATGCGCGCATCGGGGCCGACGAGGAACAAGACGACACGCGCGATGGCCTCAGAGCTCACCCAGCGACTGTGGTCGGCATTGGGCGCGCCGCGCCGGTTGGCCGGGGTATCGATTGTGCTCGGCAGGATCGCATTGGCGGTAATGTCGTGGTCGCGCAGTTCGGCGGCCAGCGCCTCAGTGAGTTGCAGCACTGCCCGTTTTGCGGCGGCGTACGCCGCCAGGTTGGCACCCGGCTGGGTCGCGGTTCGCGTACTGACATTGACGATCGCGCCGCCGCCCCGGGCGATCATGTGTGGCACCGCTGCGGCGCAGGAGATGACCGCAGTCTTCAGGTTCAGATCCAGCTGCTCCTGCCAGATCGCCCAGCCTGCCTCGTGAACTGGCCTGCCCCCTGCAAAGCCACCGGCGACATTGACCAGGATATCGATGCCGCCGAGCTCGGCGGCAACCTGCCGGTAGTAGGCTTGCACGGCCGTCTCAGCGGTCAGATCGACGACAGCGCCGCTGAGCGCCGCATCGGCGGCCAGGCCCAGTTGCTGGCGCAACGCCTCCAGCTCGCCCTCGTGCCGGTACGGCACCGCGACGGCAGCTCCTGCTGCGAGCAGCGTGCTCACAACGGCGCCGCCAAGCGCCCCGGCGCCGCCGGTCACGATCGCTACCTTGCCCTGCAGACTCATAGATTGCTCACTGCACCACAACGACCGGCGGCACCTTGCTCCACAGCCGCTCCAGCCGGTAATAATCTCGCTGGTCCGGGCTGAACACGTGGACGACCACATCGTCGTAGTCGAGCACGATCCAGCCGGTCTCCGGGGTCCCCTCGCGGCGCGGGTTCAGCCCAAACTCCTGATGGACCTTCTCGTCGATATGCTCCACGATGGCCCTGATCTGGCGGTCATTGTCACCGGAGCAGATCACAAAATAGTCTGCGATGGTGCTCTGTGGACGAATGTCAAGCAGCACAATTTCGTTCGCCTGCTTGTCCTCGGCCAGTTCGACCACCCGGCGGGCAATGGTTCCTGTCTCGATGGCTACCTCTCCTCACTGCAATGGGTAGGAAACCGACTACGTGCTCAAATCCTAACATGGCTGGCGGGGAATGTAAACTGGAGGTTTCCCCGCTTATGACGCTTGTGCAACGTCTGCCTTCGACGCTGGCCCTGGGTCGGCACAGCCGACCCACAAGGTGTTTGTTGGTTGGTTGTGGCGGTGCAGCCGCCACAACCAACCAACAAACCGCGGGCTGGGGCTTGCCCCACCGACG
>DAOUBZ010000350.1:0-2250 GCA_034432515.1 Chloroflexaceae bacterium
TGCTGCGGCCCGCCGGGGTGCAGGGCTTGAGCAATGTCTATGGGGCAAGCCCCACACATCCCACCGTCGGAGACGGACATTAGCCCGCCACGCTGGGCGCTAACCTGCCACCACGGGGCGCAGGGTGTTCACCGGGTCGGGCGTGGCGGCCTCGTAGGCAGCGATCGCCTCGTCCTGCTGCTGGATGAAGCCGAGCTGGTCCACGCCATGGACCAGGCAGTGCCGGGCGAAGCTGTCGATCGGGAAGCTCACGGTCCGACCACCGGGCAGCACCAGGCGCTGGTTGGGCAGATCGACGCTGACCGTGGTCTCCGGATCCTCGGCGATATGGCTGAGCAGCTCGTGGTAGGTTTCCTCGTCGATCGCGATCGGCAATAGCCCGATCTTCAGGCTGTTGCCGCGGAAGATGTCGGCGAACGAGGGCGCGATCACGGCCTTGAAGCCGTAGCCCTGCAGCGCCCAGGGCGCATGCTCGCGTGAGCTGCCGCAGCCGAAGTTGCGCCCGGCGACGAGCACGGTGGCGCCCGCGGCCTCGGGCCGGTTCAGCGGAAAGTCGGGGTTGGGCGTACCGTCGGGCAGGTAGCGCCAGGCCTCGAAGAGGCCGTCGGCCAGGCCGCTCTTGTCGGTCACTTTGAGCCAGCGGGCCGGGATAATCTGGTCCGTATCGATATCATTGACCGGCACGGCGACCGCCTTCCCGGAAAACGTGGTGATCGGCTCCATGGGTTCCTCCGGTCTTCAGACGCTACGCGAGCATCGTGCGCGGGTCGGTGACCACACCGGTGATCGCAGTGGCGGCGGCGGTGAGCGGGCTGGCGAGCATGGTGCGCGCGCCGGGACCCTGGCGGCCCTCGAAGTTGCGGTTGCTGGTCGAGACGGCGTACTTGCCCGGCGGCACCTTGTCGTCGTTCATGCCGAGGCAGGCCGAGCAGCCGGCCTCGCGCCACTCGGCCCCGGCGGCGCGGAAGATCGCGTCCAGCCCCTCGGCCTCGGCCTGCCGCTTGACCTGCTGGCTCCCCGGCACGACCATCACGCGCACGCCCTCGGCGACCTTGCGCCCCTTGAGGAAGGCCGCGACCTGGCGCAGATCGCTGATCCGCGAGTTGGTGCAACTCCCGATGAAGACCATGTCGACCTTGTGGCCGAGCAGCGGCTTGCCGGGCTCCAGGCCCATGTAGGCCATGGCCTTGTCGAGGGCCTGGCGGCTGGCGGCGTCGGGCAGTTGCTCGGGCGTGGGGATGGGCGCATCGATCGGGATGCCCATGCCGGGGTTGGTGCCGTAGGTGATCATCGGTGCCAGCGTGCCGGCGTCCAGCTCCATCGCCTTGTCGAAGACGGCGCCCTCGTCGCTGGGCAACTGGCGCCAGCGGGCCACGGCGGCCTCGAAGGCGGCGCCCTGCGGCGCGTAGGGCCGGCCCGCCACGTAGGCAAAGGTCGTATCGTCGGGGGCGACCATGCCCGCGCGGGCGCCACCCTCGATCGACATGTTGCAGATGGTCATACGCTCCTCCATCGAGAGCGCGCGGATGGCCTCGCCCATGTATTCGAAGACGTGCCCGGTGCCGCCACCCACGCCGTACTTGGCGATGATCGCCAGAATGATGTCCTTGGCAGTCACCCCGGGCTGCAGCTGGCCATCCACCCGCACGGCGCAGGTCTTCGGGCGATACTGGAGCAGGCACTGGGTGGCGAGCACGTGACCCACTTCGCTCGTGCCGATGCCAAAGGCGAGGGCGCCGAAGGCGCCGTGGGTCGAGGTGTGGCTATCGCCGCAGACGATGGTCATGCCGGGCTGGGTCAGGCCCTGCTCCGGGCCAATCACGTGGACGATGCCCTGGTTGGCGCTGCCCAGTTCATAGAGCGGGATGCCGAACTCGGCGCAGTTGGCGCGCAACTGATCGAGCTGGGCGATCGCCTGGGGGTCGATCACCGGGATGATGCCAAGCGCATTGCGCGGCGTGGTTGGTGTCGAGTGGTCCATGGTGGCCAGCGTACGGTCGGGGCGGCGCACGCGCAGGCCCCGCTGGCGAAGCTCGGTGAAGGCCTGGGGCGAGGTCACCTCGTGGATCAGATGCAGGTCAATGTACAACACTGCAGGCGTATCAGCGGTCTCGGGGCGCACCAGGTGGGCGTCCCATACTTTGTCGAATAGCGTTTTTGGCTGGCTCATCACACGTCCTGTTCCAGAACACAGGTTGTCACGATTTACAGACGCATTGCGCGTATTCTGGTTGTGCTGCGGCGCAGCTT
>DAOUBZ010000351.1:0-3840 GCA_034432515.1 Chloroflexaceae bacterium
TCAGGCCGGGGTAGCGCGCAGCGCGTATCGCTGGGTGCGAAAACCAGGATGTTGCATCAGCTCTGGTATCCGTCCATGGCTTGCGCAGCGTCCGCCTCCGGCGGAAGGGTTGGGGGCTTGCCCCAACGACGCTGCAATCGCCGGGCTCTGGGAGGCCTGGAGAGCCTGATGATAGGTTTTGACAGTCTTTCTAAGGCTTCTGGAAGCGGAGCGGTGATAGAATTCAGAGTGTAACGACGTTGTGCGTGCAGTCACGAACACGAGGAGATAGACGGACGTATGGGTACCAAGAACTCACGACTCCAGGGCTTCTACCAGTTGAACCCCTTCGAACGACTACAGATGGTAAAGTCGTTTGACGGGCTGTGCGACGAGGATCTGCGCGTGCTCCACGGTGGGCACGGCACACTCTCGATCGAGCGAGCCGATAAGATGATCGAGAATGTGGTCGGCACGTTCAACCTGCCCCTGGGGATCGCGACGAATTTTCAGATCAATGGGCGTGACTATTTGATCCCGATGGTGGTTGAAGAGCCGTCGATTGTGGCCGGCGCCAGCTACGCGGCGAAGATGATCCGCGAGGGTGGCGGCTTTTCGGCCAGCAGCACCGAGCCGTTGATGATCGGCCAGGTGCAGATTGTGAACGTTGCGGCGCCGCAGAGCGCCCGGCACGATATTTTGAGCCGCAAGGCCGAGATCCTCGCGCTTGCCAATGCCCAGAGCCGTTCGCTGGTGAGCCTCGGCGGCGGTGCGCGCGATGTTGAGGTCCATTTCCACCCGGCCAGCCCTATGGGCCCGATGCTGGTGGTCCATCTGATCATCGATACGCGCGACGCGATGGGTGCCAATGCGATCAACTCGATGTGTGAGGCCGTGGCGCCCCTGCTCGAGCAGATCACCCGCGGGCGGGTCTATCTGCGCATCCTCTCGAACCTGAGCGACCGGCGCCTGGCCCGCGCGCGCTGTGTGGTGCCACCTCACGCGCTTGAGCGGGATGGCCTGCGGGGCGAGGAGGTGGTTGAGGGGATCATGTGGGCCTATGCCTTCGCCGCGGTCGACCCGTACCGGGCGACGACCCATAACAAGGGCATCCTCAACGGCATCGACCCGGTGATCGTCGCGACCGGCAACGACTGGCGCGCGATCGAGGCCGGGGCCCACGCCTATGCCGCGCGGAGTGGCCGCTACAGCTCGCTGAGCGTCTGGGAGCGCGACGAGCATGGCAATCTGATCGGCACGCTGGAGCTCCCGATGGCGGTCGGCATCGTCGGCGGCGCCACCAAGGTGCACCCCGCCGCCCAGACGGCGCTCAAGCTCCTCGGTGTAACCAGCGCCAACCAGTTGGCCGAGATCGCCGTCTGCGCCGGCCTCGCCAGCAACCTGGCGGCGATGCGCGCCCTGGCCTGCGAGGGCATCAACCAGGGCCACATGGGCCTGCACGCCCGCCAGATCGCGATGGCTGCCGGCGCCCACGGCCCGCTGGTGGACGAAGTCGCCCGCCGGATGGTCGAGGAGCGCAACATCAAGCCGGCGCGCGCCGAGGAACTGGTCGCTGAGTTGCGCGGCTGAGGCAAATAGCCGATAGCCGATAGGGTACGGCGCCGGCTTCGCAGGCCAGAGCCCGTGGCATCAGCCGCCAGGCGAGCCGTGGCAGAGCAGGCTACAACTACGGCAGCCGAGCAGTCTCATCGGTCATCCTGAGCGGAGCCGCAGGCGCAGCGAAGGATCGCGGTTGCCAGACAACGAGCGATGCTTTGCTGCAGGCTACCTGACCACAGTGCCCAGATACAGCACGAGCCGAGAGGCCTGGAAATTCTGGTGACAAGCTGACCGCACCGCTGCTCGCACGAACGCCAACGGTCGCCTGTCACCTTTTTTCGTGGCATTCATGTACTATATGTAAGGAGTTTTTTCATATGATGAAACCGCAGCGTCCCGTGGGCCTGGTCGGCTATGGCGCGTACATCCCGCGCTACCGCATCGCGGCCGCCGAGATCGCCCGGGTGTGGACCGACGGGCAGGGCGGTGTGCCGGTTGACGCCAAGAGTGTGCCCGGCCCCGATGAGGATGTGATCACCATGGCCATCGAGGCGGCGCGCAATGCCCTGGCGCGGGCCGGCGTGGCCGCCGAGCAGCTGGGCGCGGTGTGGGTGGGCAGCGAGAGCCATCCCTACAGCGTCAAGCCCTCGGGGACGGTGGTGGCCGAGGCGCTCGGTACCTCGCCCTGGGTCAGCGCCGCCGACTGGGAGTTCGCCTGCAAGGCCGGCTCCGAGGCGCTGACCGCCAGTATGGCCCTGGTGGGCAGCGGTATGGCCGACTACGCGCTGGCGATCGGCGCCGATACGGCCCAGGGCCGCCCCGGCGACGCCCTGGAGTACACCGCCTCGGCCGGCGCCGGCGCGCTGCTCGTCGGTCCGGCCGAGCAGGCCCTGGCGACGATCGACGCTACCGTCTCCTATGTGAGCGATACGCCCGACTTCTTTCGGCGCGCCGACCGGCCCTACCCGGTCCATGGCAACCGCTTCACCGGCGAGCCGGCCTACTTCCATCAGATCCAGACTGCCGCCCGCCGTCTCTTTGAGGCCATGGGCCGCAGCGCGGCTGACTTCAGCTACGCCGTCTTCCACCAGCCCAATACCAAGTTCCCCCAGGCGGTGGCGAAACGACTGGGCTTCAACGAGGCCCAGATCGCGCCCGGTTTGCTCAGCCCGCGCATTGGCAACACCTATTCGGGCGCAGCCATGGCCGGGCTCTGTGCCACACTCGACGTGGCCCAACCCGGTGAGACCATCCTGCTCACCACCTATGGCAGCGGCGCCGGCTCCGATGCCTATGCGCTGACGGTGACCGAGCACCTGCTCGAACGGCGCGCGCGCGCCCCGCTGACCGCGGCCTACCTCGCGCGCGAGGTGTTCGTCGACTACGCACTGTACGCGAAGTGGCGCGGCAAACTGGTGATGGGCTAGCCGCTCGCCGCTAGCTCGTAGCGGCAAATGGCGCATCGGGAGAGGATATGTAAGGCCGAAGCATTGGCGCAGCCAATGCTTCGGCCCAACTACCACCTATGGACAAAATTTACCTTATCGGAGCGGCGGCCACACCAGTGGCCGAACACTACGGGCGGAGCCTGGCCGACCTGGCGAGTGAGGCGCTGCGTGCGGCCTTCGCAGCGACGCCGGAGCTTGTGGCCAGCCGGGTCGGCGCGCTCTACGTGGCCAATGCCCTGGGCGATCGGCTCGCGGCTCAGGGGCAGTTGGGGGCCTACCTGGCCGCGGCGGTGGGCCTGCGCGGCGTGCCGGCCTTCCGCGTCGAGGCGGCCGGGGCAAGTGGTGGCGTGGCCATTCAGCAGGCAGCTCAGGCCATTGCGGCCGGTGCGGCCGAGGTAGCAGTCGTGCTCGGCGCCGAGAAGGTGACCGACCACCTCGACGCGGCCGTCGAGTCCGCCCTGGCGCTCGCCGCCGACGCCGAGGCCGAGGCCATCCACGGGCTGACCCTCACCGCCCAGTGGGCCATGCTGATGCGGCGCTACATGCACCAGTACGGCTATCCCGCCGAGGCCTTCGCGCCCTTCCCGGTCAACGCCCACGCGAACGCGGCGAAGAACCCCCAGGCGCTCTACCGCTTCCCGATTAGCGCCGACAAGTACCGTAAGGCCGGCATGGTCGCCTCGCCACTGAATATGCTCGACTGTAGCAGCGTGGCCGACGGCGCGGCCTGTCTCATCCTGGCCAGCGAGCGGGTGGCGCGCGAAGTCGCGTTGGCTACGGCGCCGCTGGTGCGCCTGGCCGGCGTCGCCGTGGCCACCGACGCGCCGGCGCTGGGCATGCGCGCCGACCCGCT
>DAOUBZ010000352.1:0-4778 GCA_034432515.1 Chloroflexaceae bacterium
CCCCCGTCTACCGAGGTGCAGCGAGCTCCTCTCACAAGGCCTCCTGCCGCTTCCGAAAGCCATGAACGCCATGTGTTAGTTACTCAGCGTCGCTTGCCGGTCATAGGCTCTGAACGGCTGGGAGCAGCAGCCAGCGAGCGCCCATAGGTGGCGTTTGCCTATCTCGGCGGTGTCTTTTTTGCTCTGCCTCTCCTGTTATTGTGGCTTTCGAGCTTCTTCTAAGCCGGGATGCGCTCGTAAGGCCGAAGCAATGGCTGCGCCACTGCTTCGGCCTTACGAGCGGGGGCCGACGACCCATCATAGCTGCTCGGACACAGTACGGGCCTTAAGCGCCGAGGCGCTGACGCCCACCGCGTGGCGGACGACATCTTTGGAGTCGCGCCTACGGACCCAGGGTAGGCGGCTTCATCAGAGCCGTACCTCCGGCCGGTACTCACCCCAGACCTGGCGCAGCACGCCGCAGACCTCGCCGACCGTGGCGTAGCGGCGCAGCGCCTCGCGCATCGGCGGGAGCACATTGGCCGTGCCCTCGGCAGCGCTGCGTAGCTCGGCCAGCGCCGCCTGGACGGCGGCGTTGTCGCGCTCGGCGCGGAGTTTCGCCAGGGCCTCGGCCTGCTCGCGCGCCACCTCCTCGTTGGGCTTGAAGATCGGCGGCGCGGTCTCCTCGTCCTCGGTGAACTTGTTGACCCCGACCACGATCCGCTCGCCCGACTCGACCGCCTGCTGGAAGGTGTAGGCCGAGTCGGCGATCTGCTCCTGGATCCAGCCCCGCTCGATCGCGGCCACGGCTCCGCCCATGCCATCGATCTGATCGATCAGCGCACGGGCGCGCCGCTCCAACTCGTCGGTCATGGCCTCGATCGCATACGAGCCGGCCAGCGGGTCGGCCGTGTCGGTCACACCCGCCTCGAAGCCGATGATCTGCTGGGTGCGCAGTGCCAGGGTTGCCGACTGCTCAGTGGGCAGGCCCAGCGCCTCATCGTAGGAATTGGTGTGCAGGCTCTGGGTGCCGCCGAGGACCGCGGCAAGCGCCTCGATGGTGGTGCGCACCACGTTGTTGAGCGGCTGCTGCGCGGTAAGCGAGGCCCCCGAGGTCTGGGTGTGGAAGCGCAGCATCATGCTGCTCGGCTTCTTGGCCCCGAAGCGCTCCTTCATAATCGTGGCCCAGAGCCGGCGCGCGGCGCGGAACTTGGCCACCTCCTCCAGGAAGTTGGGGTTGCTCACGAAGAAGAAGGAGAGCCGCGGGCCAAAGACATCGACGTCGAGGCCGGCCTTGATCGCGGCATCGACATAGGCGATGCCATCGGCCAGGGTAAAGGCGATCTCCTGCACCGCGGTGGCGCCCGCCTCGCGGATGTGGTAGCCACTGATGCTGATCGTATTCCAGTTGGGGATGCGCTCAGCGCAGTAGGCGAAGGTATCAGTGATCAGGCGCATCGAGGGCCGCGGCGGGAAGATGTAGGTACCGCGCGCGGCGTACTCCTTGAGAATGTCGTTCTGGATGGTCCCGCCGATCTTGTCGGAGCTGACGCCCTGGCTCTCGGCCACCAGCTCGTAGAGCAGCAGCAGTACGCTGGCCGGGGCGTTGATCGTCATCGAGGTAGTGACCTTCTCCAGCGGGATGCTGTCCAGCAGCACCTGCATATCCTGCAGGCTATCGATCGCCACGCCCACCTTGCCCACCTCGCCCTCGGCGCGCGGATCGTCGCTGTCGAGCCCCAGCTGGGTCGGCAGGTCGAAGGCCACCGAGAGGCCGGTCTGCCCCGCCTGCAGCAGGTAGCGGTAGCGCTGGTTGCTCTCACGGGCGCTGGCGAAGCCGGCGTACTGGCGCATCGTCCAGAGGCGGCCACGATACATCGTCGGATAGATCCCGCGCGTGTAGGGATACTGCCCCGGGTCGGGCTGGGGGGCGCCCACGTCGGAAGCCCGGTAGACTGGTTCAACCGGCAGGCCCGAGTCCGTGGTGCGCTCAGCGCTGGTGCTCGTCATCGCGCTTCTCCTGTTCGCTGCTTCAAGGGACGGGAACTACCGGCATTATACAGCGCCCGGCGCCGATCGTTACAGGGAAGGATCCCGCGAAATGCAAACATCTGGCGCCGGTTAACGGATCTCCGCGATCGCGACCAACTGTCCACCCGGAGGTTGCACAGCCGCCCATCGCGGTCACTTTCCGCATTGCAACGCCGAATCGTGCGCTACGATCGTCGCTTTGCACACAGCTTTTTCATATTATGCAAAGATTGTGAAATTCGTGCTTCTGCGGATAATAATAGACTGAACATGCCTGCCGTGAACTGGTGACGAGAACGGCTCGCCTGAGCCGGCTACAGACGCAAAGGTGCGATATGGCCAAGTCGATCGACTTCGTACTGGTCCTGGGGCTGCAGCGCTACAGTCAGGACCTGTTCCGCGCGGCCGAGGCGGAGGTGCGCAAAGAGGTGCCGGAGTTCCGGCTGCACATCTTCGAGGACCGCGACGTGCAGCAACGGCCAGCCGATGTTGAAGCGGCCATCGCCCGCTGCGTCTGCCTGATGACCTCGATCATCACCCTCCCCGAGACAGCCGAGTGGCTGGTCCCGATCGTCGAGCGCATCGATCCGCCGGTCGTCTTCTCCTTCGAGGGCCTCCCCGAAGTCATGCGCCTCACCAAGGTCGGCGGCTACAGTATGGGCGGCAAGGGCGGCGGCGGCGGCGGGATGCCCAAGCCGGTGCAGAATGTGGCGCGCCTGCTCGTCGGTAACCGTGAGGAAGACGCCCTCTACGGTTATGTCAAATTGCAGAAGATCACCTCTAAACTGGTCAACTTCCTGCCTGGCAAGCGCCTCACCGACTTCCGCAACTGGACGAATGTGACGACCTACTGGAACAATCGCAATGTCGCCAATACGGCGAACATGTTCAAGCTGATCCTGCGCGAGTACTGCGGCCTGCCCAAACTGGTCGTGGCCCACGCCGTGGAACTGCCGGGTATGGGCTTCGCCCACCCCGATGCGCCGCGCTACTTCGCGAAGCCCGAGGAGTACCTGCACTGGGAGAAGGAGCGGCGCAAGCAGGCGGCCAGGGCGGCAAAACGCGGCGCCGCCCCGCCCGCCGAGCCGCTCGGCACCGTGGCTGTGCTCTCCTTCCGCGCCCACATCCTTGGCGGCACCCACTACCACAACGATGTCGTGCGGGCACTGGAGGCCGCTGGCCTGCGTGTGCTGCCGATCTTCGTGCAGGGCATCGAAAGCCACATCGTGGTGCGCGAGTGGCTGACCAGGCTCCACGTCGACGCGGTAATCAATACCATGGGCTTCCCGCTGGTGGGTGGCCCTGCCGGCTCGACCAAGGCCGGGCTCACCGTGGCGGTCGCTCGTGAATTGCTCAGCAAGCTCGATGTGCCCTACCTGGTCGCCTCGCCGCTCTTTGTCCAGGATGAAGATCACTGGCGCGAGCACGGCGTCGGCCCGCTCCAGGCCACGATGCTCTACTCGCTGCCCGAGATGGACGGCGCGGTGGCCCCGGTGGTGCTCGGCGGGATGCGCGGCAGCGAGATCAGCACTGTGCCCGATCGGCTCGCGCGCCTCGCCTGCCTGACGCGCGGCTTCGTGAACCTGCGCCACATCGCCAATCGCGACAAGAAGCTGGCCCTCGTGGTCTACAACTATCCCCCCGGCCAGGGCAATACCGCCACTGCCGCGCTGCTCGATGTGCCGGCCAGTCTGATTAGCCTGCTCGACCGGCTCAAGGCCGCCGGCTATACCGTCGGTGAGTACCCGCGCGACCCGGCCCAGCTGGCCCGCTGCCTGGAGGCCTCGATCAAGGCCGATGTCGCGGAACTGCCGCCGGGCCACCCGCCGATCGCGTTGCCCAGCGTGGGCCGCGAGGGCTTCGACCACTGGCTGCGCCCGCAGGACCAGGAGCGGATCAACGACCGCTGGGGCGCTTTCCCCGGCGACATTGCACCCAGCGGCCGCGACCGGGTGCGCCTCGGCGGCATGCTGCTCGGCAATGTCTACATCGGCGTGCAACCGATGATCGGCATGCCTGGTGACCCGATGCGCCTGCTCTTCGACCGTGAGAAGACACCGCACCACCAGTATGCGCTCTTCTACAAGTACATCAGTGAGCAGTTCGGCGCCCACGCGATCGTCCACGTCGGTATGCACGGCACCGCCGAGTGGATGCCCGGTGTGCAACTCGGCGTCACCGAGCACTGCTGGCCCGACGTGCTGCTGGGCGCGGTGCCGAACTTCTACGTCTATCCGATCAACAACCCCGCCGAGGCCAACATCGCCAAGCGCCGCGGCTACTCCGTCATCGTCGGCCACGCCATCCCGCCCTACGGACGCGCCGGGCTCTACAAAGAGCTGCAGGCCCTCAAGGACGTGCTCGAAGAGTACCGCGAGCGTCCGGCAGCCGATCTGGAGGCGGCGGTGCTGCAGAAGATCGACCTGCTCAACCTCGACGTGGAACTGGCCCGGCGCGATGGCGAGTCTTTCGGCGACTTTGCCTCACGGGCCTACGCCTACCTGCGCGAGCTCGAGACCACGCTGATCACCGATAGCTTGCACGTGCTCGGCAGTGCCCCTCCACCCGAGCAACAGCTCACCCTGGTGGCCGAGGCGCTCAAGATCCCGCGGGACGGCAACCCCGGCCTGGGTGATCTGGCGATGAGCGTGGTCGCCGGCCGCGCCGTCGGCGAGGGCCAGTCGCAGGCCGGCTATGCCGCGCTGCTCAGCGCGGCGCGCCGCGGCGATCCCGTCGCCCTGGAGCAGCGCGACCGCGTCGAGGCGATC
>DAOUBZ010000353.1:0-2022 GCA_034432515.1 Chloroflexaceae bacterium
CGCGCACGCGCTCAGCGAGCGCGGCCAGCGCCGGGTGGAGCCGGGCCTGCACCGCGGCCCAGCGCTCGGCAACGCCTGGCGTGGCCAGGGCGGCGAGGGCCTCGGGGGGAAAGAGGGCACTCATGCCGGAGCGGGCTTCCTACGCCGTCGGGGGTTTGAGATACCTGCGGTCGGTGGGGAGCCGATCGGCGCCGCCCTGCTCCTCATCGGCGGGAGCGCCGTACTGCGCGTTGAGCAACTCGAGCATCGCGTGGAGCTCGGCACAGAGCTCTTCAAAGGTGAGGGCGAGCAGGTCGGCATCGTAGAGCGCTTCATCAATGCTCCAGAGGCGCACGGCGGAGACCGACTGCACACGCGCCGCGCCACCGGGGCCGAAGGAGAGGGTGCTATCGACGCGCATTACCTCCTCGTCGTCGACCAGCGAGTTATGGAGCAACTGCACGGCGTGGGCGATGGCGGGCAGATCGCGCGCATCGTGCTGCAGTTCGCCATCGACCGGCAGATGGTAGGTGACCTCCACGTCGAGCGAGGGACCGCTGCGCGCCTGGGCAAAGAGCCGCTCATCGACAAAGCGCTCGATGCCATCGAGCGAGTCAGCGCCCCGCAACGAGAACACCGTAAACTCCGGGGACCAGCGGAAGGCGATGACCGCGCGCAGGGCCGGCTCCTGGGGGCCGCTGTCATCGACCACGCCATCGGGGAGACAGGTGATGCTCAGGCTGCGCCCGAGAGCGTGGGTATCAAGCAACTCCTGGGTATAGGCAATGTTCAGCCCCATGCGCTCGATCACGCCAAGTAGCACCGAGACAAAATTCTCATAGGTGAGCATGGTGATCCTTTAACTTTTCTCCGTTGCATTATACACGGTCGTGGATGTGCAGCGCATTGCCCGTGTTTCGTGCTTCAGGTATACTGGCGCCCGCTTTTGAACGTTGTCTCAGCGGGGAAGGCATCACCTGCCCCGTTACGTATCTCTGTGGAGATGTGTGATGCGCAGCCGCAACAGGGGCCGGGTGCAGCGCGTCCTGCGGACGCTGGCCGCCTATGCCGTGATCACCATCGGCGCGCTGCTGGTCGCGGTGGCGGTGCGGGTCTTCCTGGTGCCGAACAACGTCATTGCCGGCGGGCTGACCGGGGCGGCGCAGCTGCTGAACAGCCTGATCGGCACACCGGTGGGCGCGGTGGTGCTGGCCTTGAACGTGCCGCTGCTGATCGTGGGCTGGCGCCGGCTAGGCGGCTTCGTCTTCGGCGTGCGCACACTCTATGCGCTGGTGGTCATGGCGCTGGCCATCGACGGCCTGGCGCCCTACGCGCGGCCGGTGACGGCCGACCCGCTCCTCTACAGCCTGTACGGCGGCGTGCTGGACGGGCTGGGGCTCGGGCTGATTCTGCGGTCACGGGGAACAGCCGGCGGCACCGACATCATCGCCCGGCTTGCGGAGGCGCACACGGGGGTACAGCCGGGGCGGGTGCTGCTAATCTGCGACGTCGTGATCTTCGGCGCCGGGCTGTTCGTCTACGGCCCCGAGAAGGTGCTCTACGCACTGCTGGTGGCTTTTGTGAGCAGCAGAACGGTGGACTTCGTGCTTACGGCCGAGCGCGGCGCCCGCCAGGCGCTGATCATCACTACCCACCCGGAAGCCATCACCAGGGCGTTGCTGCACGACCTGGGGCGGGGGGTGACGGTGCTCGAGGGAGTGGGCGGCTACACCGGGGCAACGCGGGCGGTGCTGCTGTGCATCATCAGCCGCGCGGAGGTGGGCGCGCTGAAGACGGTGGTCGCAGACGCCGACCCGGGCGCCTTCATGGTGATCGGCGAAGCCGGCGAGGTGATCGGCGAGGGCTTCCGCCCGCTGCGGCCCGGCCAACAGCCACCGGTGCGACCGAGCGACGGGCCTGCCGAGAAGGTGACGGGGTGACGCGGGGAGGCGAGGACGCGGGGACGCGGGGACGCGGGGACGTGACGGGGTGCCGCGGCGATCGGGGGTATGATGCCCGCCCCGTCGGGCGTCGGGCCGCAGC
>DAOUBZ010000354.1:0-3934 GCA_034432515.1 Chloroflexaceae bacterium
ATTGGCTACGCCAATGCTTCGGCCCTACTACCGAATGCTCATCGGCATAATAATGTGCAGATAGCCCTCCTGGCCGACCGGCCTGAACACCCCGGGGCTCTGGGGCGACTGGGTCTCGATCGCCAGCTGGGCGGTTTTGACCACACCGAGCAGATCGGCGAGGTACTTGACGTTCAGCGCGATCGGCCCGCCTTCACCCTGGACCATGCAGTCGAGCTCGCCGGTATTGTCACCCACCTCGGCCGCATTCGCGCTGATCACCAGCCGCCCGGGGCCAAGCTCGCCACCGGGCTCCATCACCAGCTTGACCACGTTCTGGCTGGCGGTGGCAAAGTACGAGGCGAGCTTGACCGCCTTGGCCAGTTCGAGCGTGTCGGCAACCACGCGGGTCGTGTACTGCTGCGGGATGATCCGCTCGATATCGGGGAACTTGCCCTCGATCAGCCGCGAGACGAGCTCGGTGCTCTCGGTGTGGAAGAGCACCTGGCCGCCACCCGGGGTAACGATGATGCTCACATTGCCCTCGGCGTCAGCGGCGATGCGGGCCACTTCAGCGAGGGCGCGGGCCGGCACGATGAACTCCATTGGCTGGGCTACTGGCTCGGGCAGGTTGACGGTACGGGTGGCCAGGCGGAAGCCATCGGCGGCGGCGAGGTACATCCGGGTGTCGCGCAGGCGTACCAGGACACCGATCAGCACCGGGCGCGACTCGTCGGTGGCGGCGGCGAAGGCCACCTGGTCGATCGCCTCACGCAGCACATCGGGCGCCAGGCTCACCGCCGGCTCACGGTCGGCGACGCTCGGAATGGTCGGGAACTCGTCGGCCTCGATCCCCTTGATGTTGTTGGTAAACCGCCCGCACTCGAGCCGCACCGTCTGCGTGCGGGCGTCGAGGGTCAGCGTGATCCGGTCGTTCGGCAGGCTGCCGACCACATCGGCCAGGAGCCGGGCCGGCACGGTGACGGCGCCCTCCTCGCTCACCTGGGCGCCGATCCAGTGCGTGATGCCGACCTCCAGATTGGTCGCGGCGAGCTTGAGCCGGCCACCATCGGTGGCGAGCAGCACGTTGGCGAGGACGGGCAGCGTGCTCTTGCCGGCCACCGCATGGCTGACGGTCGCAAGGCCGCGTTTCAGGTTTTCTTGCAGGCAGGTCAGCTTCATCGCCTCGAATCCTCCTCCGCGACCGGCAGCTGTGGGCCCGGGAAGCGGCGCTTCTCAGGTGGACATAACATATCGCGCACCATGGTCGTCTGAGCCTGGGGACAGTGGCGAGATTATAGCATACCCTCAGCCGGCAGGTCGGCGATCGCCACCCCCAGGCCCAGCGTGCCCCAGAGCAGCGCGCCCATATGGCTGAACTCGATATTGAAGAAGTAGTGGTCGGCCAGGCCCACGGCCAGCGCGGCCACAACACCGGCCTGGCAGCCGAGCACCCAGCTGGCCCGCTCCTCATCGAGGGTAGGCAGGGCGCGGAGCGAGCCGACGAACCAGGCAGCGACGATGGCGAGGAAGGCGGCCAGCCCGATCAGGCCCATGCGCTGGGCGATCGCCAGGTAGATGCTGCTGACCCCGGCGGTCAGGTCGAGGTCGGGGGCCTGGCCAAAGCCGATTCCGAAGGCGGGGTAACGCTGGATGATCGCGATCGCGTTCTGAAACTCTGCCAGGCGCATCTGCTGGGCCTGGTCGCGGAACTGCAGGCCGCTGATCAGCCGGCTGGCGAAGGCCTCGCCATAGCCGAGGCCCACCAGCAGGATGGTTGCGCCGAGGCCCGCCGCCAGCATGATCCACCAGAGGCGCCGGTAGCGCACCGTGGCCAGGTAGGCCGCCGCGATGATCAGCCCGAGCAGGGCGGCCCGCGAGAAGGTGAGCAGCAGCGCCAGGGCCATCAGCGCGACGATCGCGCCGAGTAGCCAGCGGCGCAGAATGGGCTGGCGCGCCACCAGCTGGGCAGCCGTCAGGGCCAACACCAGGGCCAGCATACCCCCGAAGCTGTTCGGGTCGACCCCGAAGCCGATCACCCGCTCCAGCCCATTGGGGTCATCCTCAACGAAGCGCAGCACGCGCCCGCTGGTGGGGTAGCCGATCCGCCCCAGGCTGAGCAGGATGCGCAGTGTGAGCTCGGCATCGAGCGCCCAGAGCACCAGCGCGATCAGGGCCGCCATGCCGCCGCTGAGGATCAGGCCGCGCAGGATGAGCCGGGCCTGGGCGCGGCTGCGCACGCAGTTGATCACGCTGAAGTAGAGCAGCACGCCGAGCACGAACTTGGCGTAGTTGTGCAGCGTTGCGGCGTCGGGCAGGCCACGGGCGCCCAGGTAGAGCGAGAAGAAGGTCAGGCCGAGGAAGCCGATGATCGGCAGGCCCAGGGCGCTGAGCCGCAGTTCGTAGCGATCGGGGCGAGCGAGCAGGCGCAGCAGCCACACGCCGAGCAGGGCCACCAGCGCCAGGGTGAGGAAGTTGGGGGTGATGATCGCCTTGAAGGGCAGGGTGCCGAAGGGCAGGATGGTGATGATCGCGAAGACCGTCAGCAGGCCGGCGCTGGTCGAGACGAGCATGGCGTAGCCGGCGAGCAGCCCGAACAGCCCGGCGAGCGCGTAGAGCGGGCCGAGGGCGGCCATGCCGCCCACCAGCCCGCCCAGTGCCAGGGCCAGCGCCGCTGCCACTGCCGGCGAGCGCACCAGCGTATCACGGGGGATCGCAACCAGAGACCGCACGATGTTCGTCCGTCGCTCCACCAGCCCGATCATCAACCGTAGGGCATATTCGAGATGCGCATCAGCTTGTCCCAGCGATGGGTCGCGTCGATGTAGCGAACCGTGCCGGAGCGGGAGCGCATCACCACGCTGTGGGTGCGGGCGCCGCCACCGAAGTATTCGGTGCCGCGCAGGAACTCGCCTGCCGTGATGCCCGTCGCCGCCAGGTAGACATTCTCGCCCCTGACCAGGTCCTTGGTGGTGAAGACCTTGTTCACATCGAGCCCAAGCTCGGCGATCTTGGCCTGCTCATCGTCGTTGCGCGGCCAGATTTTGCACTGGATCTCGCCGCCCATGCACTTGAGCGCCGCGGCGGTGATTACCGCCTCCGGAGCGCCACCGATGCCCATCAGGATGTCGGCCGGCGGGTTCTCGATCGCGGTCATGATCCCGGCGCTCACATCGCCGTGCAGGATCAGCTTGATCCGCGCCCCTGTCTCGCGGATCTCCTTGATCAGATCCTTGTGGCGTGGCCGATCGAGCACCACCACGGTTACGTCTTCCAACTGCTTGCCCAGCGTGCGGGCGACGGCGCGGATGTTGTAGGCCACCGGCGCATTGATGTCGATCACGCCCTTGGCCCGCTCACCGACCGCCAGTTTGTCCATGTAGGCGATGCCCTGCCAGTTGTAGAGCGCGCCCCGCTCGGCGATCGCCACCACCGCGATCGCGCCGGGCATACCCTCGGCCAGCAGGGTCGTCCCCTCCACCGGATCCACCGCCACGTCCATCTCGGGGCCATCGCCGCTGCCCACGCGCTCGCCTACGTAGAGCATCGGCGCCTCGTCCTTCTCGCCCTCGCCGATCACGACCACGCCGTTCATCGGTACGCTGTCGAGCGCGAGGCGCATCGCATCGACCGCGGCCTGGTCGGCGCCGATCTTGTCGCCGCGACCCATCCAGCGACCGCTGCGCAGGGCCGCCGCTTCCGTGGCGCGTACCAGGTCCATGCCCAGATTACGCTCGATCCGCATGGGTTCCTCCATTGGCGTTCTGCGGCAGTATAGCCGTGAATATTAGCACACACCCCCGTCCCTGTCGAACCGCGACGCGCCCTGTCAGGGCTTCAACAGAGTCATAGGGGCAAGCCCCAGAACCACGTTGGGCAGCGCAGCCGCCCCGTACCCCACCGCTTTGGGGCAAGCCCCAAACCCCAGGTTTTCGCGTTGGTTTTGGCGGCTACG
>DAOUBZ010000355.1:0-3418 GCA_034432515.1 Chloroflexaceae bacterium
CCCGTGAGCGGGCAACCGCGTCGTGGATGCTCAACGGCGACGGGCTGCGCGTCGCCACCGCCGCTGATCACACCTCCATCACCATGGGCAGGACCATCGGGCGGCGTTTGGTCTCGCGGTAGAGGAACTCGCTCACCACATCCTTGATCTTGCGATTGATGAACGCGGCGTCCACCCCGGTGCCGGGAACGGCGCCATTGCGGGCGGTGAGCGCAGCGCGCACGGCCTCCTTGGTCGCCTCGACGAGATCCTGGCTCTGGCGCATATAGACGAAGCCACGGGAGACCACGTCGGGCCCGGAGACGAGGGTGCCCGAGGCGCTGTCGATACCGACGACCACGATCAGCATGCCGTCCTTGGCGAGCATCTGCCGGTCGCGCACCACCACATTGCCCACATCGCCGATCGTCGTCCCGTCGACATAGATGTAGCCGACCGGCGCCTTGCCGGTGACTTTACCGAAGCCGCGGGCGAACTCCATGATCGTGCCGCCCTCGGGGATAAGCACATTCTCGTTGCTGTAGCCAGCGCCCATCCCGATCGCCATCTTGCGGTAGAGCACCATATGGCGATAATCGCCGTGGAAAGGGACAACGAATTCGGGGCGCAGGAGTGAGAGGACGAGCTTCAGTTCCTCCTGGGCGGCGTGGCCAGAGACGTGGACATTGGCCTGGCCACCGTAGACCACCTCGGCGCCGAGCTTGAACAGGTTGTTGATCACCCGCCCGACGCTCACCTCATTACCGGGGATGGGCGTCGCCGAGACGACCACGGTATCGCCCTGCTTGATCTTGAGGTGCGGATAGTCACGGTTGGCCATGCGGTTGAGGGCAGCCATGGGCTCGCCCTGGGAGCCGGTGCAGATCACGGCGATCTGGTCATCGGGGTAGGCGGCGAGTTCGTTGGGGCGGATCAGCGTCCCCTCCTCGGCGCGCAGGAAGCCCATATCGAGCGCGATACGCGAGTTATTCTCCATGCTGCGCCCGGCGACCAGCACCTTGCGCCCGTAGGCCTCGGCCGAGTCGATCACCTGCTGGACGCGGCTGATGTTGGAGGCGAAGGTAGCGACGATGATCCGCCCGGGCGCGACGGCGAAGATGTTATCGAAGGCCTCGCCGACCGACTGTTCGGAGGGCGTATAGCCCTTCGACTCGACGCGCACACAGTCGGTGATCAGCACCAGCGGCTTACGCTGCCCCAGTTCGGCGATCTTCTGGATATCGGTGGGCTTACCGTCGACCGGCGTATGGTCGAGTTTCCAGTCAGTGAGGTAGATCACCATCCCGGCGGGGGTATTGATCGCGAAGCCCACGGCATCGGGGATGGAGTGGGCGATATGAAACGGCTCGATGGTGAACGAGCCGACCTCAAACGGGTCAACATCGTTGATCTGCACGCGGGTGACGCGGTCGATCAGCCGGTGCTCCTTGAGCTTGTTGCTCAGCAACCCGAGGGTGAGACGGGTGCCAAAGACTGGCGGGAAGCCCAGGTCGGCGATCAGGTGGGGCACGCCGCCGATATGATCCTCGTGGCCATGGGTAAGCAGGACGCCTTTGATCTTGTCAGCCTTTTCACGCAGGTAGGTGATATCGGGCAGGACCAGATCGACGCCGAGCATTTCGGCTTCGGGGAACATGACGCCACAGTCGAGCACCAGGATCTCGTCGCCGTACTCAACGACCCACATGTTCCGCCCGACCTCACCGGCGCCGCCGAGAGGGATGACGCGAACGCGATTTTTTGCCATACGTTTCAGTTGAAGCGCCACCAGCTGACGCCGATCGCCGCCGTGGGCTTCATCTCCTTTCCAAATGGTGTAGGCGGCCCGCAGGCGCGCCCGCTATCGGCTGCACCACACCGGGGCGCTGGCCCGGGTGGCCGGCCGCTGGCTGCCGTCATACGTACCAGGAGGCGCCGGCTGGCGGGCGCCTCGATCGACCGTGCTATGCCGGAGCCGCCGCACTCCCCGCGGGATGGGGTGCCATCGTGCTGGAGCGGCGGATCGTGGCAATCAACTCATCGCGCTCCTCCAGGCCGGGGGCGATCGGCAGGCGACCGGGGCCCCATGCCTGACGGTAGAGGAAGCGCAGCAGGGGATGGGTGGTGCTCATACCGGGCTCGCCGGCGAGCAGCACTTCAGCCCATGGTTCATCACTATCGGCATCGGTGGAACGGACCGCGCGCACGCTTGACCAGGGGCAGTCGAGCCGCAGCCCCAGGCTCTCGACCTGCAGACCATCTTCCGTCGGGGTATAAGCGAGCGCCCATTCCGCAAGCAGGGCCCAGATCAGGAGCGGGGTGGCGACGATCAGCACCAGCATGAGCAGCGCCGGCACCACCTGGCCAACGCCGAGCCCCTGGGCCAGGCTCTCCTGGAGGGCCGGCCAGAAGCGGAAGGGGTTGTAGCTGATGCGCAGCGTGCTGGCAAAACTCCAGAGCGCGAAGGCCCAGATCAGCAGGGCTGCGCCCAGGAGGACGAGCGTCTTGCGTCTGCCGGCGGAGGAGAGTCGATAGGTCTTCATGTGCTGGGCGGTTGCCTGCCGCCATCCGGCGTTGGCGAGCGATAGTGCCGGCGCCCGGTCTCGGGAGCCGGCCAGGCTAGAACAGGCTCAACTGCTGCACGGGCGGCTCCTCATCGCCGGGCGCGGGGCCACTGGGGGCCGCGTCGTGCTCAGCCTGGGCGAGGATGGCCGGCAGCCGTTGAAAATCGGCTTCGATCAGCGGGCGGTTCTGCGGCTGGTGCAGGGCCGCCGCCGGGTGGAGCATCGGCACGATCAGGCGCCCATCGACGGTGCGTGGCTGGCCGTGGATGCGTGAGATCTTCTCCCCGGGCAGAAAGAGACCCATCGAGACCCGCCCGAGGGTGACGATCACCTTCGGCTGGATGGCCGCGATCTGGCGGAACAGGTACGCCTGGGTGCAGGTGCTGATCTCGTCGGGCTGCGGGTCGCGGTTCTGGGGGGGGCGGCACTTGACCACATTGCCAATAAAAACATCGCTGCGCCGGAGGCCGGCCATCGCGAGCAGTTCATCGAGGAACTGGCCGGATGGGCCGACAAAGGGGCGGCCCTGCCGATCTTCGTGGTAGCCGGGGCCCTCGCCAATGAGCATGACCCTGGCGTCGGGCGGGCCTTCGCCCGGAACGGCACGGGTCCGGCCGTGGTGCAGCGCGCAGCGCGTGCAGCCACGGATCTCCTGGGCGATCAATTGCAGTGATTCGGCGGCAGTCAACACGTGCGCCTGTACTAAGCCCAATGCCACTTCTTGGTTTCCACAGCTATTATACCTGATCACGGCGGGGCAGCACAAGCGAGTGGGTCGGTTGGTCAGGGCTGATGCAACGATACTGCTGGCAAACCCCGTACGCGCTGCGCGCTACTCAGGATGCGTTCGCGTTCCGACGTTGCACGATACTGCT
>DAOUBZ010000356.1:0-3504 GCA_034432515.1 Chloroflexaceae bacterium
CCCCCCCCCCACCACCTCCAGACAAACACGGCATGAGGCGGCGGAGCCGCCAACCCCAACGAAGAGGTCCGGGCTACAGACGGCGATCCGCAGATGGTATAATGCCATAGTGGCGTACCCGATCGCCGTGGCTGGTCGAAAGAGGAACAGCGATGAGTGTGCAACAGCCCGCCGCACCCGCTGATACCGCCGCGCTCGCGGCCTGCTGGCAGCGTCTGCGCACGGTGTTCGCGGGGCGCAGCCCGGTATTTATTGTGGACGAGCGTTTCGACCCGATCGGCCCGGTCTGGCGGGTACTGGTGGTCTACCAGGGTGAGTTGGGCCGCTGGTATCGCCGTCACTACCGCTACGACATCCCGAGCGATACCCTGCACTTTGCCGGCGAGCAACCCGTGACGGATGACGAGTTGCGTGCCGCGCGCCGGGCCGGGAAGCGGCTCTAGCGCACTATACGAATGGCCAGAGTAACCTGGAAAGCAGCCCTATGTCTTCGCCTCCAGTAGATGTCCCCCAGCAACGTGCGCTGTCGCGCCGCGCGACCATCGCCCTGGCGCTGATCGGCGCGTTGCTGTTCGTGGTGGTCGTGCTCAGCCTGAACAACGGCGGGGCGGTGAGCTACCTCACCGGTGGATCGAGTGTGCTGGTGCTGGCGCTGCCGGTCTTTCTCACCGGCGTGCTCAGCTTTCTCTCGCCCTGCACGCTGCCGATCCTGCCGGCCTACTTCGCCGTCACCTTTCAGGCCCAGCGGCGCAGTATCTTTCTGATGAGTCTGGCGTTCTTCTTTGGGCTCGCCACTACGCTGACCCTGCTCGGTGGAGCGATCAGCGCGCTGACCGGGCTGCTCTTTGCCGGCCGCGATGTTCTGCAGCTGGTTGGCGGGATCGTGATCATCGGCTTCGGCGTGCTGGGAATGTTCGGCAAGGGGTTCGCCGGCATGCAGATCAGCGAGCGCCCCGCCACGACCCTGCTCGGCTCCTACCTGTATGGCGCGACCTTCGCTCTGGGATGGACAGCCTGCGCCGGACCGCTCTTCGGTAGCTTCATGACCATGCTGACCGTCTCGGGCAATGTGGCCGTACTGCAGGGCGCGGTGCTCGCCTTCATCTACGCCGTAGGTCTGGGGCTGCCGCTGATCATCGTTGCCACCTTCTTCAACCGGCTGGGGCGCGGCTCGCGCTTCTGGCGCGTGATCAGCGGACGTGGCTTTGAGTTGCGCCTCTTCGGCCACACGCTCCACCTGCACACCACCAGCGTGATCGGTGGCCTGCTGATGATCGCCATCGGCGTAATGCTTGCCACGGGGCGGCTCGAAGCGATGACCCAGATCGCGAGCGGCAGTGGTCTCGGCAACTGGTTTGTGGCAATCGAGACGAAGCTCAGCGAGCTGTTTGGCCTGCGATGAACGATGGGCTTATTCGCGCGGCGGGCGGCGTCGTCTACACCCACGGCCCCGATGGCGCCCTGTTGCTCCTGATCATCCAGGATCGCTACGGCGCGTGGACGCTGCCGAAAGGCCACCTGGAACCTGACGAGAGCGATGAGGCCGCCGCGCTGCGCGAGATCGCTGAGGAGACGGGCATCGTCTGCAGCATCGAACGCCCGCTTACCCGTGTGCGCTACCCGGTCTTCAAGCGCGGCGCCTGGCACGACAAAGAGGTTGCCTACTTCCTGGCCCGTGCCCCCTACAGCCTCCCCACGCCCGCCGCAGACGAAGGCATCACCGAAGCGCGCTGGGTCAGCCCGGGGGAGGCGCTCAGCAGCTTCAGCTACAGCCAGGTGCGCGACGTGACGCGCCAGGCCCTTGCCGTGCTCCAGCGTGACAGCTAGGAGAGCGTCCGAGCTTAGTACGACAACGAAGGTTTGCCTTGTGCCGCATCAGTACGCCGTACGCCTGTCACCCTGAGCGGAGGCGTAGCCGGAGCGAAGGGTCTCGGGATGGCATCACAGCCGGGATTCTGAGCGAGGCTTAGTACGACAACGAAGGTTTGCCTTGTGCCGTATCAGTACGCCGTACGCCTGTCACCCTGAGCGGAGGCGTAGCCGGAGCGAAGGGTCTCGGGATGGCATCACAGCCGGGATTCCGAGCGAAGCGAGGAATGACAACCCGCGTTGTCGTATTAGGTGCCGGGTTGCGCTCGTTGGGCCGAAGCATTGGCTGCGCTAATGCTTCGGCCTTATGGGACGGGTGAGGTCCGGGGCGCCCATCACCCGGTGTTGCGATCGATCCGAGGCAGGACAATCCCCTGCTGACCCTGATACTTCCCACGCTTATCGGCATACGACACCTCGCAGGGCTCATCGCTCTCCAGGAAGAGCACCTGGCCGATGCCCTCATTGGCGTAGATGCGCGCCGGCAGCGGCGTGGTATTGCTGATCTCGATGGTGACGAAGCCCTGCCATTCTGGTTCAAGCGGGGTGATATTGACCAGGATACCACAACGCGCATAGGTGCTTTTTCCGATCACCAGGCACGATACATTGCGCGGAATACGGAAATACTCGAATGAGCGCGCCAGCGCGAACGAGTTCGGGGGAATATCGATAAAATCGGCCTCGATATCGACGAAGGAGCGCGGGTCGAACTTCTTCGGATCGACCAGCGCGTTGTAGACATTGGTGAACACCTTGAACTGGTTGGTCACGCGCATATCGTAGCCGTACGAGGTCAGCCCGTACGAGATCACCCCCTCGCGGATCTGCCCGTCCACGAACGGCTCGATCATGCCGTGTTCCAGGGCCATTTTGCGAATCCAACGGTCTGCTTTGATCGGCATTGATGTCTCCAGCTACGCCATGCACCGCGCCCGCGCGCGGGCCATTATAACCGTTGCCCGGCGCCGCCCGTGCAACTGTCGCCTGTGCCCCCTGGGGCGGCTGTGCTGCCCCACGAGGTGGTTGTTGGTTGGTTCTGGCGGCGCAAGCCGCCAGAACCAACCAACAGAGGTCCGGGGCCTGCCCCGAGGACGCTGTACCAGCCGCCTCTGACCCGACAGCACCCCGTCCAAAACCGGATAGGACCATAGTCCTATAGCGACCGTTTGTAGGAGCGTGGTAAAAATTCGGTTAAGAACCGGTGAATGAGGTGCTTGCATGATGCGTCAGCTGATCGAGCCCACCGAGGACCTGATGGATGCCCGCGTGTTGCGGGAATTTCTTGAGATGGTGGGTCCGGAAGGTCCGGCCTTGCTGCACAGCATCGTAGAAACCTACGCGGTCGAGACGCCCCCGCTCCTGCTGGCGCTTGGCATAGCGCTCGAGCGGGGTGACTGCCTGGCGATTGCCCGGCTGGCCCACCGCTTGAAGGGCAGCTGCCTGAGCATCGGGGCGAGTGGCCTGGCCGCCCGCTGTGCCATCCTGGAACAAGCCTGCAGCACGGGCTTCCCACCGCCACGGACGAGCCTCCTGGCGCTGGAAGAGCACTTCAGCGCCACTACGGCCGCGCTGCGCGCCTTCGTTGCCGATCTGGCGTAATCGCTGCAACGAGTCCCGACGCGGGTGCCCCTG
>DAOUBZ010000357.1:0-11930 GCA_034432515.1 Chloroflexaceae bacterium
GGAGCTTGTCCCAGGGACGTTGCACAAGCCCCGGGTAGTGCGTAGGGCACGTGCAACACCCGCCATAAGCGGTGGGGTGTGGGGCGACTACGCCGCCCGATAAGCTGGTTTCTCGTTGGTTCTGGCGGCGTAGCCGCCAGAACCAACGAGAAACCAGGTGTTTGGGGCAAGCCCCAATGGTTGTTGATCCCGAGATATTTGTGAAAAGAATCCCCCGAAACTGGTATAGACGTGGTGCACGCTTTTGGGTATACTAGAAGCAAGATAACGACGCGCGCCGACCGGGGCGTCAGTCCGATACGTAGGTGGAAAGGATCATCCAATGACTGCACTGCTCGTGATCGCCCTTGCTGCCGTTCTGGCGCTCGGCCTCGGCGTGACGCTGCAGAAGGTACAGCAGGCCCCCGCCCGGCTCTACATCGAGCCCACCACGCGCTTGATCCGCCGCCGCCGCTAGCGTTTGCCCCCGGTAGCGGTTCTGCACGTCAAACGTGCAGAACGACTGGCTGTCCCCGCGTCCAGGTCCGACGCTCTTCTCACCCAGGTATTGGTAGCACTGGTCGGCACGAAGGGGCTTCCGCCTGTGTCGGCGTAGCGCTCCACGTCATCTATCCGGACCGGTCGTCCTCACGGTACACTCACGACGGCTTCATTGTCGTACGCGATGGCTTTCCTCTATACTGATGACGGCGGTGGCGGAACTTCCGCCGCCGCTGCGTCGTCTATAAGCATCGGCAATTCGTCGCATGAGGAGTGCTGGTTGTGTACCGAGCCGTCCCTCGCCTCCAGCGGTTGCTGCTGCTACCACTGCTGATCCTTGCTGCCCTGGCGGGTAGCCCGGTTGGCGCGGCGCCCACTACCGTAGCACCAATCACGCTTGTCGCCCGCCCGGCGTACGAGGGTGTCTTCCGTCCCGGGAGCTGGCTACCGATCATCGTTGAGTTGGAGAATACGGGTGTCGACCGCACCGTCGAGGTGCGCGTCGGTGCACGTAGCGGCGCCCAGTATGGCACCGTGGTTGAGTTGCCCAACCGTGGCCGCAAGCAGGTCACCGTGTATGTGTACCTGACGCCCGCCTCACGACGGCTGAACGTTCAGTTGCTCCACGAGGGCCAGGAGCTCGGCTCCGAGCGCATTCAGTTGCCCCCCGCCAACCCGCGGGCGCGCTTCGTCGCTGTGGTGGCGGGCGACGCTCCGCCCGTGCGGCTGCCCATCCGTCTGCCCGCTGGCGGCGACCTGGTCGCGCCTGTGCTGCGCCTGGCTGATCTGCCCGAGCACTCGCTTGGCCTGAGCGGCTTCGATACGCTGCTGCTGACCGATGGTGCCACGACCGGGCTGAGCGCGGCGCAGCGGGTAGCCCTCACCGAATGGGTGCAGCGCGGCGGCCAGGTGATGCTTGTGGGCGGACCCGAACTGCAGCGCACCCTCGCTGCGCTACCCCTGGCGCTGCGCCCGGTCGTCGTTGCGAATGTTGAGCCCGTGGCCGCCAGCGCGCTCTTTGGCGAGGCTGTCGGCGGGGCCGCGCCGGTGCCAGTGGCCCGGCTCGCCCCGCTGGAGGGTGGCGGTGCCCCTGCTCCCTACGCCATTCCGCTGCCACCGCCGCTGGCCGGCAGTGGGCTGGCGCTGGAGCAGAGCGTCGGCCATGGCGTGGTGACGGTGCTGGGGCTGCCGCTGAGCCATCCGGCGGTCGCCGGCTGGGCCGACGTGCCGCTGCTCTGGGAGCGGATCCTGCGACCGCGGGCCGAACTGCCACCCGGCTTCGCGCCCGACGCGCTGAACCTGGATGCCTTCGTTGAGGGCAACCTGGCAGCCAGCCTCACCAGCCTGCCCGCGCTGGAGTTCCCACCGCTCGGCCTGCTCGCTGGCCTGGTGCTCGCCTACATCGTCCTCGTCGGGCCGGGAACCTACCTGGTGCTGCGTCGCTTCGACCGCCAGGCGCTCGGCTGGATCGTTGTGCCGCTGCTCACCCTGCTCTTCGCCGCGCTCACCTACGCGGTGGGCTATCGCCAGCGGGGCGGTGACGTGGTCTTCAACACGGTCACGCTGGTCGAGCCGCTGGATGAGCGCGGTGAGGCGGCACGGTTGCGTTCGTTCGTCGGGGTGTTCTCCCCCGAACGGCGCAGCTACACGCTGCGCACCGACGCCGCCGACACCCCGGTGCCCTTGCTCCGCCCGCTCTCCATCCAGGGCCCCTGGGATACAGGTCCCACCGGTGGCGGGCTCTTCCTGCAGGATCCGGCTCGGGGCGCCGAGGCGCGCGATGTTGAGGTGGCGCAGTGGTCGATGCGCGCGTTCGCCAGCGACGTGATTACGGGCGATACGGGCCTCCGCGCGCGCCTGGTGATCGACGGCGACCAGCTGATCGGCGAGGCGGAGAATCGCGGTCCGTACGAACTGAGCGACGTGACCCTGGTGCAGGGCGACCAGCTGGTGCGCCTGGGTGATCTGGCGCCGGGTGAGGCGCGCCGCGGAGCATTGGCTCGCCGCCAGGTCAACCAGCCGGGCATGTTTGGCCCGACGCTGCCGATGAGCTACCTGCTCTACGGCGAAGAGATGGAGCGGCTCAGCCGGCTTGGCGGGCAGCCGCTCCCGCCGGAGTTGCAGCAGCGCGTCCGCATTATCGACGCGCTCTACAGCTACGGGCCGCCCGTCCGCGGTGGCCAGCCCGTGCTCCTCGCCTGGGCCCACGCCCCGGGGATCCAGCTGCAGCCAGAGACGGTGCGCGCCGACACCCAGCATACGATGTTGCTCAGTGCGACGCCGCAGATTGCCCTGGCGGGCGCGGAAACTACCCTGCCACCGGGCTGGCTGGCGCCACGCATCGAGGGGAACGCCGCGGCGGCCTGTTTTGGCGGCATGGGCATGGGCGTGATGCCCCAGTTGGAGCCGATTGTGCTGCAGTTGCTGCTCCCCCGTGACCTGTACGGCTTCCGCCCCGCTGAGCTCACCCTGGTCACCGGTTCCGACGGCCCCTGGTCCGACGATCTGCAGGTTGAGCTCTATGACTGGGGCAGCGCGCGCTGGGAAACGCAGCAACTGAGCCAGCGGGCGCAGGCAGTCGCGGAGCCGGAGCGCTTTCTCAGCAGCCATGGAATGCTGCGCGTGCGGCTGCGCAACGAGCGCGGGCTCGCGAACGGCGGCTGTGTGTATGTTGACGCCCGCCTCAGAGGAACGATGCCATGACCCCGGCGATCGAGACGATTGACCTCACGCGGCGCTATGGCCGCATGGTGGCCCTGGACAACCTCAACCTGACGGTGGCCCGCGGCAGCATCTACGGCTTCATCGGGCCGAATGGCGCCGGCAAGACCACCACGCTGCGCCTGCTGGCCGGGTTGCTGGAACCAAGCGCCGGTGAGGTACGCCTGATGGGGCAGAAGTTGCGCATCGGCGGAGCGCAACGGCTGGTCGGCTACATGCCCGACTTCTTCGGCGTCTACGATGACCTGCGGGTCTGGGAGTACCTGGACTTCTTCGCGCGGTGTTATGGGATCGAGGCGGCGCGGCGGCGACGCACGGTGAATGAGTTGCTGGCGCTGGTGGACCTGGAGCACAAGCGGATGGCCTACGTGCAGAGCCTGTCGCGGGGCATGCAGCAGCGGCTCTGCCTGGCCCACGCGCTGGTACACGATCCGCCGGTGTTGCTGCTCGATGAACCGGCGAGCGGCCTCGACCCGCGGGCGCGGGTCGAGTTGCGCGAGTTGTTGCGGACGCTGCGCGACATGGGCAAGACGGTCCTCGTCAGTTCACACATCCTGAGCGAACTGGCCGAGGTCTGCACCGAGATCGGGATCATCGACAGCGGCAAGATGGTGGTGAGCGGGCCGGTCGACGCGGTGCGCCGCCAACTGGAGGGCGGCTCGCGGCTGCGCCTGCGGGTCGTGCGTGGCCTGGAGACGGCCGAGGCGACGCTGCGCGCGCTGGTCGGCGAGCCGGCGCCGGAGCTGCCGCGCCTGCGCGGCGTGCGCTACGACCTCGGCGATGAGCGCGTCTTGCTGGTGGAGCTTGATGACAGCGACGAGGAGCGTCAGGCGGCGTTGCTCACACGGCTGGTGCAGGAGGGCGTGGTGCTGAGTGAGTTCCGGGCCCAGGCCGAGAATCTCGAGGAGTTGTTCCTACGGCTGACGGCCGTTGATTGAGCGAGGGGTAGCGATGCAACGCCTACGATCCTGGCGCCCGCAGCTCAACCCGATCATCGTGCGCGAGGTACGCACGCGGATGCGCGGCGTACGGCCCTATGCCGTCCTGACCATCTTCCTGGTCCTGATGGCGCTCACGGGGCTGGGCATCTACCAGCTGATGGTCCAGCAGGCGCGCTTTGGCAGCACATTGTTGAGCGCACAGGTGGGGCAGGCGCTGTTCAAGGGGCTGGCCTTCGTCGAGTTGCTGCTGGTCGTCGTTCTGGCGCCGGCGCTGACGAGCGGGGCGGTGAGTGGCGAGCGCGAGCAGCTGACCTACGACATGCTGATGACGACACCGTTGCGCCCGGCGCAGATCCTGTGGGGCAAGCTGGTGGCCGCCTTGAGCTATCTGTTGCTACTGATCTTCGCGGCGGTGCCGGTTTTCAGCGTGGTGCTGGTATTTGGCGGGGTGGAGCTCGCCGCGCTGCTGAGGGCCCTGGCCTTGCTGGTGGCGGCGACCGTCTGCTTCGGGGCGGTAGGCCTCTTCTGCTCCGCCCTGGTACACAAGACGGCGCGGGCGACGGCGGTGGCCTACATCCTGACCTTGCTACTGGTGGGGCTTCCGCTGCTGCTGGCCTCCGTCTGGGGGCAGGTTACGAACCCTCCGGGGCAGGCGGTGCCGCCGGCGGTGCTCTATCTGCAGCCATTCAGCGCCCTGCTCTCCGTGACGACGATTGCGCCGACGGGCGACCCGGCGATGCCATTCTTTGGCTACGGCGACCCGTTCGGTGGTCTGCCGCTGCTGAACATCTTCGCAGTGGGTGTGGTGCACTATGGGCAGGCAGGGCCAGTGGTGCTGCCGATCTACCGGGCGACGCTGTTCGCTTACGGGCTGTTGACCGTCCTGCTCTGCTGGGCGGCGACACACCTGGTGCTGCCGAACCGGCGCTGGCGCCCGCGCTGGAGCGACCTGGGCTTCCTGCTGCTCATCGTGATCCTGCTGCTGGTGGCCTACGACACCCGCAGCTGGTGGCACGTGCAGCCGCCGCGGCCATTCTGAGCGCGGCGGCAGGATTGGCGATCAGCGAGGCGGTCGCGGATCACGCATCCTCGATCGAGCCTGTGCTGCTCAGGCCAGGCTGCGCAGCACGCCGACCACGCGACCCTGGATGCGCACATTGTCAGGGCTGGTATAGATCGGCTCCATCGTGCTGTTGGCCGGCTGAAGGCGAACGCGATTATCCTCGAGGTAGAACTTCTTGAGGGTCACCGCATTCTCATCGACGATCATCGCGGCGACCATCTGGCCGTTCTCAGCCGTCTCCTGGCGGCGCATCAGCACAATGTCGCCATCATCGATCAGCGCATCGATCATCGACTGGCCGCGCACCCGCAGCGCAAACACGTCGCGCAGCTTCTCGGGTGTAGCGATATCGGCGGGCACCTCGATCTTCTCGGCAGCTGCCACGTCGACCTGCTCCGGGTCGGGCAGCGGGGAGCCTGCGGTGATCACACCCAGCAGCGGCACCATATGGGTGCTGGCGCCAAGCTGGCCGGGCATCGGCAGCATGTTAGGCAGCGTAATGCCGCGCGACACCTTGCCGTCGCGGCTGATCCTGCCCTTGTCCTGCAGGGCCTTCAGGTTGTAGGCCACGACCGATGTCGAGCTGATGTCCAGATCGTTCTGGATGTCGCGGATGGCGGGTGGGTAGCCGTTCTTCTGCAGAAATTCCTGGATGTAGTTCAGGATCTTTTCCTGACGCGGCGAGAGCTCGTTGGCTGAACGCATGTGCCCCGATCCTTTCCCTGGCCGCAGCCCGGATGGGGCCTACGGCGAACGACCACCTTGCTGTGAGTCTCGACTGCACACCATACACCGGCACCTGCGACGCACTGCGCGGCCGGCCATGGCGCAGTAGAACTTATGTGGTAGTATAGCAGGCAAACACTTGTGCTGTCAAGCGTTTGTGTGATTCGGTGGCCCGGTGCCCGCCGGCTCGCCTATGCATTCGCCGGGGCGACGTTGCCGGCCTCCTCAGCTGCGCGGCGCACATCGACGAAGAGCAGCAGGATGAACCCGGCGACGAAGAAGATGATCAGCGAGATGATCGCGATCCGGTAGCTGCTGGTGAACTGGTAGGCCAGGCCAAACAGGAAGGGCGCCAGCCAGCTGGTGCCCCGTTCACTCACTTCGTAGATGCCGAAATACTCGGCCTCCTGGCCCCTGGGGATCATCAGTGAGAAGACCGAGCGGCTGATCGCCTGGCTGCCGCCGAGCACCAGCGCAATGATCCCTGCCAGCAGGAAGAACTGCGCCGGTACGCCGGCCGGCATGAAGAAGCTGTAGATCACCGTCCCGCCCCAGATCACCAGGCTGAGCAGAATGGCCCGTTTCGAGCCGATCCGCTGCGCCAGCCAGCCGAAGCCCAGCGCCCCGAAGAAGGCCACAAACTGCACCGTGAGGATGGCCTGGATCAGGATTCCCTGGTCGAGCCCCAGTTCCTGGGCCCCGAACTGCGAGGCCAGGGCGATCACCGCCTGAATACCGTCGTTGTAGAGCAGGTAGGCGCCGAGAAAGAGCAGCGTCTGCCGGTAGTGTCGCATCTCGCGGAAGGTGTGGCCCAGTTGCTTGAAGCCGATCGTCAGGTAGTGCTCGCCGGGCGGTAGCCGCTTGATCGGCTCGCGACGGCGCAAGGTCACCAGGGGGATGATCGTGAAGATCGCCCACCAGAGCCCGGCTGATGTCAGGCTGATGCGCACCGCCAGGTCGGTGCGCAGCCCCAGGGCCTCGCGATTGTTGAAGAGGATCAGATTGGCCAGCAACAGCAGCCCGCCCCCCAGGTAGCCCAGCGCCCAGCCCCGTGATGAGACCGTATCGCGCCGGTCGGGGCTGGCGATCTCGGGCAGAAAGGCGTTGTAGAAGACGATCGAGGCGCCGAAGGCCAGGTTGGCGATCAGAAACAGCAGGCCGCCGAGCAGGTAGCGATCGCCGTCCAGAAAGTACATGCTCATCGTGGCGATCGCACCCACGTATGCGAAGATCGCCAGCATCTGCTTCTTGGCGTGCGAATAGTCGGCAATCGCGCCGAGCACCGGCAGGAAGAAGACCTGCAGCAGCACCGACAGCGAGACCATGTAGGGGAAGAAGGCGCCCGCGGCAACCGGAATGCCGAGCGGGTAGACCAGGCCGCGCTCGTCGGCTGCGGCCTCGGTGATCGAGGTGAGGAAGGGCCCCAGGAAGACCGTGACGACGGTGGTCGAAAAGGCTGAGTTGGCCCAGTCGTAGAAGTACCAGCCGATCTGCTCCCGTGGATTGTCAATCGGAGGCGCGGTCGCGCGCTGGGCGGTCATAGTGGTGCTGCTCCTCTCCTCTGCTGTTCGTCGCTGCCGGACCGTCACGCTGCCCCACTGGCACGGCAGGCGGAAGGTGCCTGGTGGTTTCGTCCGCTGATCCGAGACGCGAGGACGCGACCGCATCCTCGCATCCTCGCGTCCTCGTACTACGTCCCACAAGGGGCTGCTGAAAAGCCCTACCAGGCTGCTTCTAACCTCACGCTAGCAGGCTTAGCCCCAGGACGATCAGCGCGCTGCTCACCGCGGCGGCGCTGACCTTGCCCGTTCGCAGGTAGACCCAGCCCGCCGCGAGGCCGGCGCTACCCGTCGCCAGCGGCCCCAGCGCCGCCCAGCCCGGTGTTAGCCCGGCCAGCCCGGCGATCAGGCTGGTGATGCCCAGGGCGATCCACGGCGCCCGCGCTCCGGCGCGCGCGGCCAGCGCGCGGCTCAGGCCATTCTGCAGCCCGCCCCGGAGCAGCAGTTCCGCTGGTAGCGCCACGAAGAAGTAGCTGCGCAGAATCGCCAGCACAAAGTCGCCGGCCCCCGGCAGGCGCCCGCTGAACAGGGGGCTGCCGCGCAGCAGTGGGGTGACCAGCAGCACCAGGGCCGTTGCCAGCCCGCCGGCGACCAGGGCGTCCCGCAGTTCACGACCACTGAGGTGCCAGGTGTAGCCGAGGCCCGGCCAGCCCCGCGCCGCGAAGAGCAGCAGCAGCAAGGGGACGACTGCCAGCTGGAAGAAGCCGACCAGCCCGCCCTGCTGCGGCAGGGTGAGCGGCGGCAGGAGTTGCAGCCAGAGCGAGAGTCCCAGGTAGGTCAGGCCCACACCGTCGAGCAGGGTTGGCTCGCGGCGCGCCCCGCTCAGGCCGAAGGCCAGGGCCGGCACGGCCGTGAAGAGCAGTGCTGCGATCAGCTCTGTGGCGGTCAGTTCGCGCACCGCGAAGGCATAGGCGCCGTAGAGGGCGGGGATAAGCGCCAGCAATGCAACCAGCGCCCGCCGATCGCGCCGTACCACGCGGCCCAGCCCGTCGTAGAGCGCGGCGCAACCGGGCAGCGTCAGGCCCAATGCCAGCAGCGTGAAGCTGGTCAGGCCGGCCCAGCGTTCGGCTGGCGGCATGGGTGTGGCGAAGCTGTGCAGCGCGAAGCCGCCGATCAGCAGCAGCGCGCCGATGATCGCCGCGAGCAGGCCCTCGGGCAGGCCGAATACGTCGGTAGGATGGGAGTGGTCCTGCTCGCGCGACAACGACACGCTCCTACAGCACCTTGCGCAGCGTCAGCAAGCCCGGGCGTTCCTGGTTGGCGGCCTCGATCGCCTCGGCAGAGCCCAGCACCGCGATTGCGCCGTGGGTGCTGGCGGCCTCGAGCGCGTCGGCAAAGGCGCGGAAATCGGCCGCGGTAGCGTCGAGGATCTGCTCGCGGATGCTCTGCCGGTAGGCGTCGGTGACGCCGGTCAGCCGGCGCACCAGCGCGGTATAGCCCTTCGCGTCGGGAAGCTGGTAGCTGTCGATGCTCCCGATCGTGCCGATGATGCTCCGCTCCACCGTCAGCCGGTCCAGCTCAACGCTCCGCAGAAAGGCCGCGGTGCCGTCGTAAACGTCCAGGGTGCGCAGCAGGTTCGGGTCGCGATAGGAGGTCCAGGCGAAGATGCCGGTGCTGCGGTCGTAGCCGCTGTTCACTCCGTAGGCTCCGCCCTGCACGCGCACCTTTTCGAGCAGGTAGGCATTGTAGAGGAAGCGCGTGACGGCGCTGGCCGCCCCGCCCACCGCGATGCCCAGCGCCTTGAGGTTGGCGCCCTTGGCGACGTAGTTGACCCGGGCGGGGATGCTCAGGCCCTCGTTTGGCCCGCTCTCGGCCAGGTGCCAGCTGGCCGGCGTGTAGGCGCCGCCGGGCAGTTCGGCGACGAATTCGTCGAGGGCCGGGGCCACGGCCGCCAGGTTCTGGCTGTCAAGCGTGAGGTTGACGACCAGCGCGGCCCGGTTGATCAGGTGGCGCCACACCTGATCGAGCTGGGCCAGCACGCCCGGCCAGTCTTCGCTGACCCGGCGCTCCAGGTCGCGCACAAAGAACAGGCCGCTGATGCCGCTCATCTGCTCGTCGGCCCACTCGGCGGCATCGAAGCGGGCGGCGAGGCGCTTGTGGGCGTAGAGGTTGCCACTGGGCACCAGCGCCGACTCGCGCCCGGCCTTGGCGCGGGTGACGATCTGGCGGAAGCGCTCCTGGTTGTCGAGGTGCACGGTGAGCAGGATGTCGCGCATAATCGCCAGCATCGCGCCGGCCTGGGCCAGCGTGCTCTTGCCGCGCACCATCAGGCGGCCCACCGGATCGCCGCTCTGCACGTTGGTGGCGGTCATCGCCGAGGCGGCGATCCCGCCCGTCTCGCGGCCGATGCGCTGCACCAGGCGCACGAAGTCCTCCTTCGCCGTGCCCAGTTCGGTGAGCGCCCGCGCAAAGAGCGGGACGAAGGGCAGCAACTCGGCGGGCAGGGCGCGCAGGTCAAAGGCCAGGTCGAGGTAGACGATCCCATTGGTGAACAGATCGTGGTAGAGCAGGGGCGCGTCTGCGGCCATGCGCTCCTCGCTGGGAATGTGCTTGCCGTGGCGCTCAAGATCCTTGAGCGTGAGGGTGGGGATCCTGGCGATATCCTCGGGACGGTCGGGCTCCTCCTGGTGGCGGCGCAGTTCGGCGCTCTCGCTGATGATCCGTTCCAGGTCGGCCTCGCTCATTGCGGCGCGCACGGCCGCGAGGCGGGCCCGCTCGTCGGCGGCATCACGCTCGGCCTGGGCCGGGTCGGGGCGCAGCAGCACCCGCACGCGGTGGACGTTGTCGAGCAGCGTCTCTCGGATGAGTTGCTCGAAGAGCGGCTCGCCACCGGCCACCGCGGCCTTGATCGCGGCCAGGGGTACTTCAAAGCGCAGGGGGGCCAGCGGGTCACCATCGTAGAGCCAGGTGCCCAGCGCGCGCAGCATCAGGCTCAAGCCGCGCGGAAAGGAGCCGGTATTGTTCTCGCGCAGCGCAAACTCGACGGTGTTGAGCGCTGCGGCCACCTGCTCCGGATCGATGCCCTCGTCCGCGAGCCGGCGCAGTGTTTCCAGCACCAGTTGCTCGACCTGCGCGGCGTCGGCGGGGTCGATGCCCTTGAGGCCGACCGAGAAGGTGTGTTCGCGGATGCCGTCGTTGTAGCCGCCACCGGTGAGGCTCTCGCCGAGCCGCGAGTCCATCAGCGCCTTGTAGAGCGGCGCGGCCGGCGTGCCGAGCAGGATGTAGCTGAGCACATCGAGCGCCAGTACACGGGTGATGTCAGGCTGCTCGCCGATCACCCAGTTGATGGTGACCATGCCCTTCTTGCCGCTCTCCTCGGCGGGGGCGGCGTAGTGCTCCTCGACAACGCGCGGCGCGGCGAAGCGGGGCTGGAGCCCGATCTGCGAAGGGCTCGCCATAGCCGTGAACTGGCTCAGGTAGGCGTCGAGGATTGCGAGCCGCCGCTCAGGGTCGTCGTCGCCATAGAAGAAGATGCGTGCATTGGAGGGATGGTACAGCGTCTCGTGGAAGCGCTTGAACTGCTCGTAGGTCAGGTCGGGGATGTACTTCGGGTCGCCGCCGGACGAGACGCCATAGGTGGTGTCGGGGAAGAGCGCCTGCTGGCTGTAGCGGTAGAGCAGGCTGTCGGGCGAGGAGTAGGCCCCCTTCATCTCGTTGAAGACCACGCCCTGGTAGACCAGCGGCTCGTCCTTGCGCGACAGTTCGTAGCGCCAGCCCTCTTGCTTGAGCACCTCGGGCGTGATCCGCGGGAAGAAGACCGCGTCGAGGTACACATCGACCAGGTTGTAGAAGTCGGTGAGATTAGTCGAGGCTACCGGGTAGACCGTCTTGTCCGGGTAGGTCATGGCGTTGAGGAACGTCTTGACCGAGCTCTTGACCAACTCGAAGAAAGGCTTCTTCACCGGGTACTTGCGCGAGCCGCAGAGGACCGAGTGCTCAAGGATATGGGCAATCCCGGTGCTATCGGCGGGTGGGGTGCGGAAGGTGATGCCGAAGCACTTGTTTTCGTCATCATTTTCGAGAGAGAGTAGTTGCGCGCCGGTCTTGGCATGCCGGTAGAGCCGCGCGCGGGTGTCGAGTTCATCGATCCACTCATCGCGCAGCAGCTCGAAGCCGTGGGTCAGGGTCATAGGACTACCTCGCTTTCGCTGTGCCAGGGCGGCTGCTGTATTGTACCAGAAGGGCAGCGGGTAGCGAGGTACGTGGCTCAGGCGGGCGGATGCAACGTCGGAACGCGAACGCATCCTGAGCCTTCGTCTGGGCTCAGGCCGGGGTAGGCCGAAGCCTGTCCTGAGCGTAGCGAAGGGCGCAGCACAGCGCGTAGCGAAGGGTGCGAAAACCGGGACGTTGCACAATACTGCTGGCAAACCCGGGTACGCGGGCCTCCGGCCCGCAGGCGGGCGGGACGCCCGCGCACCCGGCGTGAGCAAAACGGGGTTT
>DAOUBZ010000358.1:0-1996 GCA_034432515.1 Chloroflexaceae bacterium
GGAGACGCCGTGGCGGCGAGCTTTGCCGCACAGGCGTATCGTGGCGCTGGCGGGCCGCCCGTGCGGCGCCTGGAGCCAATTGCGCCGGAGACGCCGCCGGTCGATCCGCGCCAGCGCGACCTGGTGGTGACCGAGTGCGCCGACCCCGCGCACGCGCGCCGCGCGGCCCGCAGCCTACGCCGGCTGCGTCGCTCACTCGGGGGCCTCGCCGCGGGCAATCACGCCGTTGTCACACGGGATGCTCAGGGGCGCGTGCGCATTGCCCAGGCCGAGAACGTGACGGCCGGGCGGGGCGGACTCTTCGGGCTAGTGGTCGGCGGGCTGGCCGGCCTGCTGGTCATGGGCGGGTTCGGCGCGGTTGTGGCCTCCCTGGCCCTGATCGTCAGCCGAGGCACGCCTGAGGCGCCAACCAGCGAGGGCGGCTTCATCCTCGTCGTCGCGGTCGCGTTCGGCGTCTTCGGGGCGGTCGTGGGGGCCATCGCCGGCGGGCTGCTTGGCGCTGCCGTCGCGCGGGTGGTCAACCTGGCCTATAAGGACGCCGACCTGCGTCAGATCGCCGAGACTGTGCCTGTAGGTAAGGCGCTCCTGCTCACCTCGCTCTACCACCACGCCGGCCCGGCGGCGGTGAGCGCCCTGCGCGCGGAAGGGGCGACGATTCGCCACATGCCGCTGCCGGCCGACCAGCTGGCCGTGACCGCTCTCGACGAGCAGCGCAGCGCGGCCCTGAGCGACGGCGACGAGACGCGAGAGGACGCACGGCGGCTCATCCCCACGCGCTCCGGCGTGCGCATCTTCGTCGACTGGCACCGCCGCGGCGAGCAGACGATTGTCCTCCTACACGGCGCAGGCGGCGACCACCTGGCCTGGAAGGTGCAGTACCCCGCCCTGCACGGCGCGGGCTTCTCGACCCTGGCGCTGGACCTGCGGGGCCACGGCTACTCGGACCGGCCACGCGGCGCCGACGACTACCGGCTGGAGCGCTTCGCCGAGGACGTGTCCGACGTGCTGGAGGCGCTGGAGGTCCGCGATTTTATCATGGTCGGCCACTGCTTCGGCGGGATGGTGACGACCATGTTCCACCAGGCGCACCCGGGGCTGAGCAAGGGCTACCTGCTGCTCGACACCGCCGCCCACGCGCCCACGGCGCCGCGGCTGGTGGCCACCCGCGCGCCCTGGATGATCGGGCTCGTCGGCCGGCTGCTCGAGCTGCTCCCGGCCGAGCGGCGGGCGCTGCTGCACAACGACATGGAGCCATTTAAGGGCACGGGCGACATCCAGCTGAACCGGCTGATGGCCGACGCCTCGCACACCACGCTGCGCGCCTGGCTCATGGTCTATCGCGGCATCGCGCAGTACGACGGCGTCGCGGCACTGCGCTCGATAACCCAGCCGGTCTGGGTGGTGGTCGGCGAGGAGGACACCGTCTTCACCGTCGAGGACTCGCAGGTGATCCACAGCCACGTCCCCGGCTCGAAGCTGATCACCGTCCCCGGCGCAAATCACATCATTGTGGTGAACAACCCGGAGGTCGTTGAGGGGCTCATCCTCGACTTCATCCACGACACCAGAGTGTTCCCAAAGCAAACGACGAACGTCGTGACTGCTGGCGTCGGTCCATGACAATGCCCAGAGCGCAACGGCTCAGTGACATCTGGGGATACAATGAAGCTGGATCGGCGTGCGCTGAAGGTGCGAACAGCTGCACACAGATTTAAGCTTTGTGATGCGGTAAACTGGATCTCCCTTGTCTTCGCTGCACCTTCTAGAGCATTGTAATGCGCCAGCCCGTTGAAAAAAGGATCGCCCAAAACGGCAGACACTGCTTGTAGATAATTCGCCATCTGAATGCGAGATGCTGCCTGGGTTGTGTTAAACACGTATTACCAGGCGAGCTTTCGCTCACTGTAAGAAGCTCTCCAATATCCGAACAGTGGAGGTTAGTAGTCGAAGCAAAAGCAGGTTCTAGGGCGTCCTAATGCAGTAGAAACCCCTCACT
>DAOUBZ010000359.1:0-3599 GCA_034432515.1 Chloroflexaceae bacterium
CGAGGAGCTCTTCGTCGCCCGTGGCGCCACCGTCGCCTACGCCGATCTCTGCGATCTCGACGCAGCCGAGGCGGCGCTGGCCGATCTGCGCCCGGAGTTGGTGCTGATCGAGCAGATCTCCAACCCGCTGCTGCGGGTGGCCGATGTCGCCGGGCTGGCCGCCCGCTGCCGGGCCGTCGGCGCGCGCCTGCTGGTCGATAGCACCCTCGCCACGCCGGTGCTCCAGCAGCCGCTGCGCCTCGGCGCCGACCTGGTGGTGCACAGCGCGACGAAGTACCTGGCGGGCCATGGCGACACGGTGGGCGGCGTGGTCGCGGCGCGCAGCGGCCTGCTGCACGCCACCCTGGCGCGCCAGGGGCGGCTGCTTGGCGCGGCGCTGGGGCCGTTTGAGGCCCAGCAGGTGCTGCGCGGCATGAAGACCCTGGCGCTGCGCGTCGAGCGCCAGTGCGCCAGCGCGGCCCGCATTGCGGCCTTCCTCACCACCCACCCCGCCGTCGCCCACGTCTACTATCCAGGCCTGACGACCCACGCGCAGCATACGCTGGCTGCGGCGGCCTTCGCCGGGCGCTTCGGCGGCCTGGTCAGCTTCGAGCTGCGGGGCGACACGGCCGCCCTCCAGCGCTTCGTGGACGGGCTGCGCCTCTTCTTACCGGCAACCACCCTGGGCGACATCTATAGCCTGGTGAGTGTGCCCGCCCTGGCCTCCCACCGCGACCTCGGCCCCGCCCGTCGCGCTGAACGCGGCATCGCCGAGAACCTGGTGCGGCTCTCGGTCGGCATCGAGGCGGTCGAGGACCTGATCGTCGACCTGGAGACGGCGCTGACCCTGGTGTGAACGCGCTGTCACACCTGCGGTGGGACGATCGTCCTGCCATGTTAACGTTGCACTAGAACCGGAGGGAAAGGACCTGACGGCCATTGACACGGCTCTGGGGCAGTTCCATAATACGTGCAGTGCGGAACATACATTCCGCTTTGCGAGGAGATGGACCATGACTGAAGCCCACGAACCCGTGTTAACGACAGCCGAAGCCCCCACGAGCCTGCCGCTGATCGCGCTCGAAGGCGCGGTAGTGTTTCCCTATACCGTAATCAGCCTGACCCTCGACGACCAGAACGAGGCTGCTGCCGAGGCTGCGCTGAAGAACGGCCGGCGCGTGCTGCTGGTGCCGCGCCGCCCCGATGCCGACGCTGCCGCCGCCCTGCACGAGCAACTCTTTCCGGTAGGCGTCGAGGCACGCATCGAGCAGTCCGGCGTGCTCCCCGGGGGCGCCAGCGGTATCGTCGTGCGTGGCCTGGTGCGCGTCGAGCTGGGCGAGCAGATCCAGCAGGAGCCCTACCCGCGCTTCAGCTTCACCCGCCGCCCCGATAGCTTCGAGCGCACGCCCGCCCTCGAGCAGCTGATGGTTGAGGTGCATGCGACAATCGACGCCGTGCTCGACCTGCGCCCCGGTGTGACCCAGGAGATCCGCAACTACGTGCGCGCGATCGAGGACCCGGGTCACCTCGCCGATAATACTGGCTATTCGCCCGACTACACCTTCAGCGAGCGCCTCGAACTGCTCGGCACCTTCGACGTGGTCGAGCGCCTCGGCAAAGTGCGCGAGTTCTACCGCAAGCAGCTGGCGCTGCTCGAGGTACAGGCCCGATTGCGCCAGGAGGTCCAGGAGAGCTCGGCGCGCCACCAGCGCGAGTTCTACCTGCGCCAGCAGCTGCGGGCCATCCAGAAGGAGCTTGGCGAGGACGATGCCGAGGCCGCCGAGCTGGACGATCTGCGCGAGAAGCTGGCCGCGGCCAACCTGCCCGAGGTCGCACGCAAAGAGGCCGATCGTGAACTGGCCCGCCTCGGGCGGATCAACGCCAGCTCGCCTGAGTACCAGATGGTGCGCACCTACCTCGAATGGGTCGCCGAGCTCCCCTGGGGCAAGCAGACCGGCCACGCCATCGATGTGGCCTACGCGCGCCAGGTGCTCGACGAGGACCACTATGGGCTGGAGAAGATCAAGGAGCGCATTCTCGAATACCTGGCGGTCAAACAGCGCCGGGCCGCGCTGGGCGAGGACGCCGGGCGCACGGGCCGTGAGCCCATCCTGGCCTTTGTCGGGCCGCCCGGCGTGGGCAAGACCAGCCTGGGCCAGAGCATCGCCCGGGCGCTGGGGCGCAGCTTCGTGCGCATGAGCCTCGGCGGCGTGCGTGACGAGGCCGAACTGCGCGGCTTCCGCCGCACCTACATCGGCTCGCAGCCCGGGCGGATCATCCAGGAGCTTCGCCGCGCCGGCGCTGCCGACCCGGTGATCCTGCTCGACGAGATCGACAAGTTGGGCAGCGACTATCGCGGCGACCCGGCAGCGGCGCTGCTCGAAGTGCTCGACCCGGAGCAGAACCATACCTTCACCGACCACTACCTCAACCTGCCCTTCGATCTGAGCAAGGTGCTATTCATCGCCACTGCCAATACCTGGGACACGGTGCCCCCCGCGCTGCGCGACCGCATGGAGGTGATCGAGCTCTCGGGCTACATCGAGGACGAGAAGGTGCGCATCGCCCAGAGCCATCTGGTCGAGCGGCAGATCCGCGCCAATGGCCTGCGCGCCGACGAAGTCAACGTGGAGGAGCCGGCCATCCGCGCGATCATCAACGACTACACCCGCGAGGCCGGGGTGCGCAACCTCGAGCGCAACATCGGCGCGGTCCTGCGCAAGGTGGTGCGCCACCTGGCCGAGCAGCCCGCTGCCGCCTCCGGCTCCCAGCCGGACGCGCCGGCGGCTGACCAGGCGCCCTTTGTGGTCGACGCCGGCTTCGTGCGCGAGGCACTCGGTCGCCCGCGCTTCATTAACGAGGCCCAGGAGCGCATCGATCAGCCTGGCGTAGCCACGGGCCTCGTCTGGACGCCGGTCGGCGGCGACATCATCTTCGTCGAGGCCACGGCAGTGGAGGGCAACCGCGAGCTGAAGATCACCGGGCAGCTCGGCGATGTGATGCGCGAGAGTGCCGAGGCAGCACTGACCTACGTGCGCTCCCGCGCCCACCAGCTCGGGATCGACCCCGCCTTCTTCGACCGCCACGCCGTGCACATCCACGTCCCGGCAGGCGCGGTGCCGAAGGATGGCCCCTCAGCCGGGATCACGATCGCCACCGCCCTCGCCTCGGCTGCCACTGGCCGCCTGGTGCGCGACGACATCGCCATGACCGGCGAGATCTCACTGCGTGGGCGCGTCCTGCCGATCGGCGGGATCAAGGAGAAGGCCCTGGGCGCCCACCGCGCCGGCATCACGACGATCATCCTGCCCCGGCGCAACATGATCGACCTCGACGACCTGCCACGGGCAATCTTCGACGAGCTCACCTTCGTGCCGGTCGACACCCTCGACGAGGTGCTGGCCACGGCGCTGCTGCCCGCGGTGAGCCACCCGCGCACCCTGAACTTGCCACGCCGCGATGGCGAACTTGTGACGGGGTGAGGGGGTGACGCCTCTCAGGGGTAGGTTTTTTGGCGGATGGCGTCCTGATGCGCTGCTTGCCCTCACCCCCCTGCCTCCTTCGGCTACGCTCAGGGCAGGCCCCTCTCCCGGCCTGGGAGAGGGGGGTATGTTGTCGGC
>DAOUBZ010000360.1:0-2481 GCA_034432515.1 Chloroflexaceae bacterium
GCGTCGCCCCGCGTCCCCGCGTCGCCCCGCGTCCCCGCGTCGCCCCGCATCGCCGCGTCCCCGCGTCGCCCCGCGTCCTCGCGTCCCCGCGTCACCCCATCACCCACGTATCCGGCTCCTCATACTCCTCGCGGCGCCAGCGCCAGCCCGGGTCGAGGATCGTCCCCGACTCCTGGACGGTGTAGAGCGCCTTGAGCGCGATGTAGAGCACACAGAACTGCTGGGCGCGGTTACCCGGCTCGCCCAGCGGGTGGCCGAAGGGCCACTTGAGGTGCACCGCCCGCGGCGGGCGCACCCGCTCGGCGATCTCGCGCAGCCCGATGATGCAGACGGTCGGGATGCCAGCGGCCTCGATTACCCGCGCGATCAGTCCCACGGACTGATTGCAGAGCCCTCAGGCGGGGGTGAGCAGCACCGCGTCGATCTGCTCCTGCCGTAGCTGCACAGCCACCTCGGGGGCGGTCTGCTGCAGCAGGGTCGCGACGTGGGGCGGCTCGATATGGCCCATGAAGCTGAAGCAGGTCCCGAGGCCGCCGATCGCGCCGCGGGCTGCCAGCTCGCGCCCCAACTCCAGGGGAAAGAGGATGTTCAGGTCGCGCTCGGCGTCACTGTGGTCGTAGTAATCGTGGGTGATCGTCAACGCTTCAGCGGGCGTGTCAGCGGGAATGACCCGGTAGCTCGGGTCGCCCCGCGAGTCGTTCATATCGAAGGGCGGCTGGCTGCGCAGATGCACCCCGCCGGTGGTGATAAAGGCCAGCCGGCACTGGTGCAGTGGCTTCGCGAGGCTGGCCAGCGGCACCGGCTCGCCTTCGACCGCATCGAACAACTGCCCCCAGACCCGCGCCAGTTCCGGCAACTGGGAGAAGAGTTGGCCAACCGCGCGCCCCATACGCTGTCGTAGCCGCTCATAATCACGCATGCGGGTGAACCTCCAGTTCCATGCCCGGTAGTCTGTGAACATCGTCGTAGAATACCGCAGGTACGGCCGTCTGTATTCTACCGAATAACCAGCGCGGGGGCTTGCGCCAGGCGCAGGGCGCCGCCTGAGGTACAGTTCATGAGTCTACAGCAACTGCTGGGTGTCACGCTGCCGATCATTCAGGCGCCGATGGCAGGCGCGCAAGACAGCGCCCTCGCCGTGGCCGTCTCCAACGCCGGTGGGCTGGGCTCGCTGCCCTGTGCCATGCTCAACCTGGAAGCCCTCCGGAGTGAGTTGGCAACGCTCAAGGCCCGGACCTCCCGGCCCTTCAATGTGAACTTCTTCTGCCACGCGCCGCCCCCGCTCGACCCCGGGCGCGAGGCGGCCTGGCGCGCGCTGCTCGCACCGTACTACCAGGAGCTTGGCATCACGCCGGAGGCCGTTCCCACCGGGCCGGCGCGCGCGCCCCTCAGCGCCGCCGCCGCCGAGGTGCTGAGCGCCTTCGCGCCGAGGCCGAACGCCACGGCTCCGGCGACTTCTCACCGCTATGGGCCGGCCAGAACGTGAGTGGCTGCAAAGTAGATACTGCTGGAAAACCCCGTTTTGCTCACGCCGGGTGCGCGGGCGTCCCGCCCGCCTGCGGGCCGGCGGCCCGCGTACCCGGGTTTGCCAGCAGTATCAAAGTAGTTCCCGCCGCCGACCTGACCCGGGCGCTGGCGGCCACCAGCTAGCCAGGAGGCGCGGAGGTGACGGGGTGACCAAGGAGGCGACGGTCGCAGGTCCTCCGTTGCCCGCCTTGAAGGCCCCGCGCTGCCACTCGGGGCACCAGGCATACCAGCGCAGGCCCCGCGCTGCCACTCGGGGCACCAGGGGCGCCCCTGCCGCAGTGCCCCCCTCTCATAATGGGTACCTCACGCCCTGGCGCTGCCGGGAAACGCCTCCATCCGTACGCATTTGTGTAAGGTACAACTGGTACACTGAGCGCGATCGGTTCAGTGAGCTGTCTCAGAAGGAGCTATCGACCATGCACTGCACAACATGCGACACGCCCAACGCCACCGACGCCCGCTTCTGCACCGGCTGCGGCGCCGCCCTCACACCCGCAACAGGGGCGGCCACTGCACCGCTCAGCCCACCGCTGCCCGCGACGGCATCGCTCGCAACGGCGGCTGCCGCGGTACCCACGCTCACCCAGACGATCAACGTCAACGTACAGGCGGCCCCCAGCCCGGTCGTGGTCATGGCCCCCACCGTCGCCGGGCCGGGTTGCCTGGTGCGCACAGTGTACTTCCTGTTCATCGGCCTCTGGCTTGGCGCGATCTGGACCGGGGTGGCCTGGGCCTTGCTGGTCAGCGTCATCGGCCTGCCCCTCGGCCTGCTCATGCTCAACCGCCTGCCCCAGGTGATGACCCTCAAGCCCATGCGCACCCAGATGCGGGTGGTCAACCAGGGCGGGGTCGTGATGATCAGTCAGGGGCAGATCGAGCAGCGTGCCTTCTGGCTGCGGGCGCTGTACTTCGTGCTGGTGGGCTGGTGGCTGAGCGGCCTGTGGCTATTCACCG
>DAOUBZ010000361.1:0-2950 GCA_034432515.1 Chloroflexaceae bacterium
AGCAGGCTCGTCGCCCGGGGCGAGCACGTCGTTGAAGGCCAGGACTGCCACCCGCAGCCCGCCCGCCGTGAGCACGGTCGGCACCAGAGCCGCGGCTTCGCCCTGGCCCACGCCCGCCACCGCGATCGTGGCTCGCCGCAGCGTCTCCACGCTATCGGCCAGGCCGCCGGGACCGGCATCGAGCGCGTGGTTGTTGGCCAGGCCCAGCAGATCGAAGCCGGCGGCGGGCAGCGCCGCGGCCAGCGCCGGCGGAGCCAGCAGCCGGTAAGGGCCCGGGCGCAGCGCGTTGTAGCGCGCGGTCAACGGGCTCTCCAGGTTGCCCAGCGTGAGATCGCCGGCCAGCAACGGGCGCACCTCGGCAAGCAGCAACTCGGCGCCCTCTCGCTCGGCGCGGCGGGCAACGTTGCGGGCCAGCAGCACATCGCCCGTGGCCCGTAGATCGACGGTGGCGCCAGCTTGCCACCCCGGCCGGCGGTAGAGCTCCTGCCAGCCGGTAAGCTCAGGCGCGGCTGCGCGCGTGCAGGCGACCAGCGGCAGCAGGAGCAGGCTCGCCACGAGCAGGCGAACACACGCGGCGAGGCGTAGCCTCCGTACCAGGTTCTCGTCTACGCAGCGCATCGTGTCTCGACAAGGGGTCGGCCCTCGCCCCGTAAGGCCGAAGCATTGGCTGCGCCAATGCTTCGGCCCGCCACCTGGCTGTGCCAATGCTTCGGCCCAACGAGCCCGACCCGGCAACCAACCTCGGACGCTGGACTATGGCGCCTGCCAACTGGGGAGCTCGGGCGGGTCCAGCACGATCCGCGTGATCCGCCACTGGTCGCCCTCACGTTGCAGGCTGTAGGTGACGTTCACGCTGTAGGGCGTGCGCACCCCGACCAGCACCGGGTCGCCCTGCTGCTCGGCGATGTAGGGCGTCCCGCGGTAGAGCTCGTCACTCCAGCGCTCGCGGGTCGTCACGACGGCATTGTCGGCGTCGACGAAGTCGAATGAGCGGAACTCGAGGCCCAGGAGCTTCGCGCCGACATACTGCCCCTGGCCCTCTAGTTCGGCCACATAGGCCTGCGTGTCAGCCAGTTCCTCGGGGCCGAGGAACTCGGCAACCCGCTCCGCCTCGGTGTACCAGAGCGCGTCGACCAGCCGCTCGTTGAAGCGCCGGATCGCCGTGGCCAGCGGCTCGGCCGGGTTGCCCGCGACCATGAAGCTGTCGGTCCAGCCGGCCAGGGGCGGCGCCTCGCCGGCATCGAGCCGGGCGCGCCAGGCCTCGTCGGTCAGCCGGTCGCCAAGCGGCTGGGTGAACTCGTAGTGCGAGAAGACGCCACCTTTGGTCAGCACCAGGCGGCCCTCGATCGGCGCAACGACGTAGATGTCGAAGATCCGCCCCACGCCGTTCTCCAGCACGATGCCACCGCCAGGCCAGCTAGCGATATCGGCCACCACGGCCGCCTGCAGGTCCTCGCCACCCGCGGGTATGCCGCCGCGCCCCTGGTAGATCGCATCGTCGTCGGCAGCGAAGGTCAGGGCTTCGATCTCGGCCCCGTAGAAGCGGATCTGCTCGTATTCCTCGGTGCTCAGCGCCTCAGCTCGCAGCTGCTTTTCGGCCATGGTCTGCAACCGGGTGGCCAGGCGCTCCATCGCCTCCAGTGCCGCCCGATCCTCGTCGGCGAGCAGGCCACGCGCCGCCAGGCCCTCGATCGTCATGCGCGTCAAACCGGCCACGCGGGCGTAGAGCTCGGGCACTGGCTCAACATAGCCTCTGGCCCGCTCGGGCTCGGGCGGCTGCAACGAGTCGTAGCCCCGCTCGGCATAGACCTGCTTGGCGTAGAGGATGGTGTCGCGCTTGAGCTCGGTCCATGAGCCGAGCGCCGTCGTCAGCTGCTTGTCGAGCCAGGCCTCCGAGCGCATAAAGGCGGGGTAGCCCTCGCCCACCGGCGCGAGCAACGGTCGCAGACTGTGGATCCAGGTCCAGTAGAGGTTCTGGGTCCAGACCGCCTCGTCGTAGTCGGCGAAGGCCGCCCGCACCTTTTCCATGTTTTCCCGATACCTGGGCGCTTGCGTCTCGCCCAGGGTATCGAGGTGGCTCAGGGCGCGATCCGAGCCGATCGCGGCGAAGAAGTCGAGCGAACGGGGCAGGGTGCGCCCGGGAACGTTGGGATCGAGCAGGTTCTGAAAGACAAAGGCATCGGGCACAAAGCGCTGGCCCATCAGGCGCAGGCCCTTAACCTGCTCAAGCGTTGTGTCGGGTATGACCACCATGCCCATGATCTGCGGCGGGCGCAGTTCCTTGACTGCGGCCTCGAAGGCGGCGAACTTCGCAGGGTCGAGCAATGCGCGCGGGTCGCTCACCTCGCCGTAGGCGGCGGCCAGCGCCTCGCCGTACTCGCGCGGCGTCAGGTCGTCGCTGCGACCTACGAAGAAGACCGTCGGCTCGTAGATGCTGGCCCAGACCTGGTCAGCCGGCAGGCCATCCACACGGGTCTGGTTGTAGGCCTGGGTGAGCAGCGCAGCCTGCTGTGTCTCGGTCACGTCTTCGGCGCGGAACGTCATGCGCCCATGCCACATCATGGCGCGGAAGTAGCGTTTCAGCTCCTCACTCCGCGTGTAGTGGCCGCGGGGCACATACTGGCTCCAGTCCTCGCCCCGGATGTAGCCGGGGAAGATCGCCGAGGGAGCGATATGATCATGGGCCGCGATCGCGGCCAGGTCGGGCTCGACCAGGTCGCGCAGCCCGGCCGGGACCTCCCAGTCGGGATTGAGCAGCTTGACGGCCAGCGCGAAGTAGGCGGCGTTGCGGCGCGCGGCCTCGGCCCAGGGCGTGTCGGCCAGGGCCTCGTACTGGGCCAGCGAGGTGCGCAGCAACTCGCTATCGAGGCGGGTGAGCATTGGGATGAAGGCGGTCATCTCGGCGCGGCGCAGCGTCTTATCGAAGAGCAGGTGGTAGACGTGCAGCAGC
>DAOUBZ010000362.1:0-2896 GCA_034432515.1 Chloroflexaceae bacterium
CAGGGCCAGCAAGCCCCAGAGCAGGGCCAGCAGCGCGAAGACCAGCCCCATCCCATAGGCGGTCACCTGAAGGCCGAACATGAGGTCGTCCATCATCGTCCGATCACGACGGGTACAGCCCGTGTTTGCGCGGCGGGTTCTGCTGCACCTAGGTGCGCAGGATCTCGAGACCACGGATGAGGCGCGGGCGCGTCTCGGCAGGTTCGATAATCTCGTCGATCTGCCCGAGATCGGCGGCGTGGTAGGGATTGAAGAAGCGTTCGCGGTACTCCGCGATCAGGTGCTGCTCCAGTGCGGCCGGGTCGGCGGCCTGTTTCAATTCCTCGCGCCAGAGCACCCGGGCCGCCCCCTCGGCGCCCATCACCGCGATCTGCGCCGTGGGCCAGGCGAAGTTCAGGTCGCAGCGCATCTGCTTGCTGCTCAGGGCGATATAGGCTCCGCCAATCGCCTTGCGCAGCACCACCGAGATCTTCGGCACTGTCGCCCCGGCGTAGGCATAGATGATCTTCGCCCCGTGGCGGATCACCCCGCCGTACTCCTGCTCGATCCCCGGCAGGTAGCCCGGGCAGTCGACCAGGGTAATCACCGGCAGGTTGTAGGCATCGCAGATCCGGACGAAGCGCGCAATCTTGTCTGACGAGTCGATGTCGAGCGCCCCGGCCAGCACGGCCGGGTTGTTAGCCACGATACCCACCGGGTATCCGTCCATGCGCGCAAAGCCGATCAGCGCATTGGCGGCATAGGCGGGCTGCAACTCCAGAAAGCTCGCCTCATCAACAAGCTGCGTGACCACCGTATGCATATCGTAGCCGATGCGCTCGTCCTCGGGCACGATGCTGTTCAGGGCCGGCGCCATACGCTCCGGTGAGTCGGTGGGCACCAGCTGCGGCGGATCATCGGTATTGTTCTGCGGCAGGTAGCTCAGGAGCGCCTTGACCAGGTCGAGGGCGCCGCGCTCGTCATCGGCCACCAGGTGGGCCACGCCACTCCGCTGGTGGTGGATGTCGGCGCCGCCGAGCTGCTGCACCGTCACCTCGCGGCCACTCACCGCGCGAACCACCTCGGGGCCGGTGAGGAACATGTAGCCGATATCCCGGGCCATCACCACAAAGTCAGTCAGCGCGGGGGAGTAGACCGCCCCACCCGCACAGGGGCCGAGGATGACCGAGATCTGCGGCACAATGCCTGACGAGAGCACATTGCGGGCAAACACCTCGCCATAGGCGGCCAGCGAGCGCACCCCCTCCTGGATACGCGCCCCGCCGGAGTCATTCAGGCCGATGATCGGGATGCCGCTCTCCATGGCCAGATCCATCAGCCGGGTGATCTTCTGGGCCTGCACCTCGGAGAACGAGCCGCCGAGGATGGTAAAGTCCTGCGCATAGACGGCCACGCGCCGCTCGTTGATCTTGCCAAAGCCGGTCACCACCCCATCGCCGGGGTGGCGCTCGGCCGCAAGGCCGAAATCACTGATCCCGTGCCTGGCCAGCGCCCCGAGCTCCTGAAACGAGCCCGGGTCGAGCAGCAGCGCCAGGCGCTCGCGCGCGGTGAGTTTGCCGCGGGCGTGCTGCTGGGCGATGCGCTGCGCACCGCCGCCGAGCTGCGCGGCCTCGCGCAGCACTCGTAACTGCTCCAGACGATCTTCCACGAACGCCTCCGTTGCAGCGGCAGCATCTTCCAGGGACGACTGTGTGGGCAGTATAACGCGCCCAGGGGATGGCGTAAAGCCGAATGTCGGGACGGGGTGCACCACAACGGGTGCGGATGGCACCACCCGTCGCGCCCCCGGACGGCCCCCGTGGCGCCCCGCCGCCCCGGGGGCGACGGCGGCACCCGCCGCGCACCCCGTTCACCGGACGTTCGGGGGCGTCCACGCGCGGCGCCCCGCCGCGCCGCCCTGCGCCACCCCACGCCCCCGGGGCCCCGTGACGCTATGCCGATGGCGCACGTCATCTATAATGAAACGTAACTACCCTGCCAATCGCCGCGAGCCGATGATGAAGCCAGGTGTCAGTATGCGCGATATGCGCCCTCAGCTCAGTTACGTGCCCGGCCTCGATGGGCTGCGCGCGCTGGCGGTGGGTGCCGTGCTGCTCTATCACCACCACCCGGCCATGCTCCCGGGCGGCTTCCTCGGGGTTGAGCTGTTCTTCGTGCTCAGTGGCTATCTGATCACGGCGCTGCTACGGATGGAATGGCGCGCCGGCGGCTCGATCAACCTGGGTGCCTTCTGGCTACGTCGCGCCCGCCGCCTGCTGCCCGCGGTGCTGGTGCTTGTCGCGGCCAGCCTGGCGCTCGGCGCTTTGTTCCTGCCAGATCAGCTGGCCCAGCTGCGGGGCGACGCGCTAGCCGCATTGGCCTACGTGACCAACTGGCGCCTGGTGCTCGATGCCCGGCCCTATTTCGCGGCGTTCGAGCGCCCCTCGCTGTTGCTCCACCTCTGGTCGCTCGCGATCGAGGAACAGTTCTATCTGCTCTGGCCGATCGTGCTGGCCCTCGGCCTGCCGCGCCTGGGCGCCCGCCGGATGCTCGTCGTCACCCTCGCCGGCGCCCTGGCGGCGACCCTGCTCATGGCTCTGCTTCACGCGCCGGAGCAAGACGTTTCACGGGTCTACTATGGCACCGATACGCGGGCGGCCGGCCTCCTGATCGGCGCGGCACTTGCCCTGGCCTGGCCGCCGCGCCAGGTGCGCGCGCTCACCTGGCACCGCGCCGCGCCCTGGCGCGATCTGCTCGGTCTGCTCGCGCTGGCCGCTCTGGCCGTGCTGTTTACGATCGCCCACGAGTTTCAGCCCTGGCTCTACCGCGGCGGCTTTCTGCTCGTCGACCTGGCAGCGGCAGCGGCGATCCTGGCAGTGGCCCGGCCCGGCGCGCGGTGCTGCCGCGCCGTGCTCGG
>DAOUBZ010000363.1:0-24406 GCA_034432515.1 Chloroflexaceae bacterium
CCAGGCCGAGCGCAGCGCCTTCGCGGGGCGCCAGGCCCTGGCCCACGGCGACCTCGCTGCCGCCGAGGCCGCCTTCCGCGCTGCCCGCGACGCCGACCCGGCCAACTCACTGCGCCCGATCGCCCTCGGTGACCTGGCCTTCACCCGCGGCGACCTGTCCGCCGCGGCCAGTTGGTTCGCCGAGGCCAGCGCCCTTGAGCCGCGCAGCCTCTACGCCCTGGCAATGGAGGGCTGGATCGCCACGCTGCGCGGCGACGCTGCCGGCGCTACGGCGGCCCAGGCCCGCATCGCCAGCTTTGGCCGCGATACCAACGACTTCTACTGGTGGGCCTGGAACGCCACGCCCACCCCCGCCCCCGCGCGCCTCGTGCCCGGCGAGGCCACGGCCATCGGCCACTTCCTCGGCTTCGCCCCCGCCAGCTTCGACCTGCCCGCGGGGCGCTGGACGCTCGGGACGGCACGGCTGCGCCTCGGTGGCTGCGGCGAAACACGCCTGCTGCTGCGCGGCCCCGCCGGACGGCCCGTCACCCTGCGCGCTGCCGGCCAGGAGCGCACGCTCACGCTCAGTGGCGCCGACCAGTGGGTCGCGCTGCCGTCTGATGCCGTCCCGTGTGACCCCGCTACACCGCTTGTGGTCAGTATCCAGAGCCCGACCGGGTTGCTCGACCTGGAGCGGGCGCCCTGGTACACCGGCGTGGCCGTGCTGGCCGCCGAGCGGGGGCCGTAGGTGCGCCCAGGGCCGACAACTCGCCCGCGCTGGCGCGCGCCTCGGCGACGGCCCGCCTTCAGCCTCGCGGTGAGCCGCGCATGTATGCAGCGCAGCCTGCAGTTCATCCTGCCGCCAGGCGAGACTGTGCTATACTTAGGCGCCTCGGCGGACCCGCCGCCGGGCGCCAGCCCACGCGCCGGCTCAGCCTGGCCTGACTGGGCATCAGCATCGAGTAGTTCGCAGGAGCGGCGGTGCCCCTGCGGTGTTTAGCAGGGCAACCCGAATCCTATGACGACAACGATCGAGATGGCGGCCGAGCGCCGCCCCGGACGCCCGATCCGCCTCGGGGCCTGGCGTACCGTCGCCTACGAGGTGGCACTCAACGGCTGGCGCATCCTGCGCGAGACGGTCAACGATTTTAGCCTCTGGCGCCTCATCGAGTACCCCTGGGCCACCCGCGCCCTCGACCTCCGCCGTGGCGACCTGGTGCTCGACCTCGGCTCGGGCACCTCGTCCTATCCGCATATGCTCGCCAAAGAGGGCGTCGATGTGGTGGTGCTGGAGCTTGACGCCGAGCGGGTGCGCTGGCAGCGCGACAAGCGTCGGGCGACGGCCCGCCCCGGTGATGGCCGCTTCTTCCCGCTCGTCGCCAGCGCCACGCAGATGCCCATCCGCGACGGCAGCATCCTGCGGGTGGCCGCCGTCTCCTCATTGGAACACATCCCCGACGACGTGGCAGTCGGCCGCGAACTCGGTCGCGTGCTCGCCCACGGTGGTGTGGCCGCACTCACCCTGCCCTTCACCAGCAGCGAGCGGACCAGCTTCTTCGCGGGCATCAGGAAATTCGTGCCGGTAGAGCGCAACGCCTTTGTGCAGGAGGGCAAGCCCGGCTCGTTCTTCCGCTTCTACACCACGGAGGATCTGGAGCAGGTCTATGCCCACCCGGGCGGCCTGCTGATGAGCCGGCTGGAGGGCTTCGGGCGCTCCATCCTCAACGGACGCTACCACGAAACCCGGCTCACCCGCTACTGGCGCCGCTTTGTGCTCAAGGATGTGCTGCTGGCCCTCATTGTGCATCCCCTCGAGGAACGCTTTGACCGGAGCGACCCGCTCTACGTTATGTTTACGCTGCGCAAAGGGTGACTTGCGCACGCGGCCTTCGCGCTACTCGCCTGCAGAGCTTCGCAGCATATCGAAATGTCATGGCACGACTGTCCACGAGCAAAGGGCATAACCTTGCGACACATCCCTCGTGGCGCGTCGGGCTGGCCCTCTATGAGCCGATTGCCCTGACGGCCCTGCTGCTGATCTGCGGTGTCCTGTTGCTGTTCTTCGCGACACTCCCAAACCGCCAGCTAGTGTCCATCGCTGCCGGCCAGGTTGCCACTGACCAGGTCTTTTCTGCGGGCTTTAACGGCACAGAACGGCATCCAGATGGCTATGGCTATCTCTGGACGACCGACTCGGCTCTGGTGCAACTCCGGGGCGCATACTATGCTGCACCGCGCTACCTGGTTGACGTACGACTGCGCAGCGCCAATCCTGACGGGGCGCCGCCACTTACGTTCCTTGCTGGTGGTGAACCCATTGCGGTAGTCGTTCCTGATGATCGCTTCCGGACCTACAAGCTGCTCCTCGATGCAGCCTCAGCCTATGCTGACGCTGAATTGTGGTTTGGTCTGCAAACACAGCCGTTCACGCCCCCTGACGATACCCGCACCCTGGGGGTTATGCTGACCGATCTCACTATCACTCCTCTGGCTGATTCGCAACGGCTCACACTCATTGCGCTGACCGTCAGTCTCGGCGGCTTGTGGACGCTGCTGCGGCTGTTGCAACGGCCCGGTAGCCACGCGCTGGCAATGACCGGACTTGCGGGCCTGGGGCTTGTCACCTTGAGTGCCCTCTACCGGCCCGCGGCCCTGCCCTTTAGCTGGCTGGCCGCCCTGGCCCTTGTCGGCGTGCTGCTCGCCGCCCTGGCTGCCCGTCCGCTGGCCGCGCGGCTCGGCCTGTCCGCCCTGGCGCTGCTGATCACCATGGCGGTGCTGATCTGGCCTGCCTGGCTCTCCGACGACGCCTTCATCTCCTTTCGCTACGCCCAGAACCTCGTCCAGGGCCACGGCCTGGTCTACAACCCCGGCGAGCGGGTCGAGGGTTACACCAACTTCCTGTGGACAATCATGGCTGCAGTGGTGCTACGCCTGGGCGGCGATCTGGTGCTCTGGAGCCACGCCGCCGGCGTGCTGCTTGGCCTGCTGATCGCGACGGGCACCTATGTGGTCGCCACACGGCTGATCGGCGCCGCCTGGGCACTGGTCGCGGCGCTGATTGTGGCTACCAGCCAGAGCCTGCTGCTCTACACCGCCCGTGGTTCGGGCCTGGAAACGGGGCTGTTTGCCCTGCTCGTGCTCGCCGGCGGCGGCTGCTACCTCGCGGCGCTGCGCGCGGCTCCAGCGCCGGGCGCGTTCGGACTCGCCGGGCTGCTCTTCGCCCTGGCGGCGCTGACGCGGCCCGAGGGCGTGCTCGTGCTTGGGCTGACAGGGCTCCACCTGCTCTGCTGGCTGCTCTGGCAGAGGTCGCCGGCTAGTGAGGCTGCAGCGGGCACCGCGCAACCGGCAGATCCAGACCAGCGGCTAGCGGCTAGCGGCTATCGGCTGGCGCCACTCTGGGCCCTCGCAGGCGCCTTCTTCCTCGTCTACCTGCCCTACTTCGCCTGGCGTTTCAGCTACTACGGCGACCTGCTGCCGAACACCTTCTACGCCAAAACCGGTGGTGGTCTGCACCAGGTACAGCGCGGCCTGACCTACGCCGGCGGCTTCGCGCTGACCCTCGGCGGCCCGCTGCTGCTGGTGATCGTGGCGCCCTGGCTGCGTGGCTGGCGTGCAGCCCTGGGCTCGTGGCGCGGCTATGTGCTCCCGCTGACCCTGGTCTACAGCGCCTACATCATCGCCGTCGGCGGCGACCACTTCCGTGGCGAGCGCTTCTTCGTGCCGCTGATCCCCTGGCTCGCCATCCTGCTGGCCGATGGCCTGGCTACGCTCCTCACGGCCCCACACGCCGCACAACGGCTCGTCCGGCCGCTGCTGGCCCTTGGGCTGGCCACCGGGGCACTGGCCGCCCTGGCGCGCACCGCCCCGCTGGACACAACGATCCGCGGGCTGGACGAGAGCGTCTGGATCTGGCGCGAGATCGGCTGGTGGATGGCCGATCATACCCCGCCCGAGGCGAGCATCGCCGTGGCCGGCGCGGGCGCGATCGCCTTCTACGGCCAGCGTACCACGATCGACATGTATGGCCTCACGGATCGCCACATCGGCCGGTTGGCGGTCGCAGATATGGGGCAGGGGGTCGCCGGCCACGAGAAGGGCGACCCGGCCTACATCCTCGACCAGCGCCGCCCCGACTATATCCCACGTATCTGGGAGGCCTACTTCGGCGGCGCAACGACGCTTGAACCACGCTACCGGCTAATCAGCGTCCCTAGCCGCTCGGGGCGCAGCCTGGAGCTCTGGGAGCGCCGGCCATGAGCTCTGAGGCATTGTTCAGATCGAGGCGTTCCGGCGTGATAGTTGCTCCACAGCTCAATCTCAGGTAACCCTCAGGTTGAGGGCGCAACCTTTCAAGACTGTCATCCGTTATAGCTATAACCCATCACTGTTGATGCCGACAGCACTCCCGCTTGCGCATTGACCCTGATGGGCCGAGGAACCATGCGCGTTCTCTACTGCATTCCGCGCTACGACAGCGCCGCGATGGGCAATCGCATCCACAGCGAGGTGATTGCGGCGTGGCAGCGGGCTGGCGTCGAGGCCGAGGTGCTCAGCCTGGCCGCCGGTATCGCCACGCGTACGACGACGGTCGAGGAGGGGATCGTCGTCCATCGGCTCCCAGTGAGCGCGGGCGCCCCGCTGAAGGTTGCTAACCGCATCGTGACAACGGTTCTCCCCTATCCCTACCTGGCCGGGGCCGCACTCCACTTCCAGCGCCTGCTCCGCCAGTGGCGCTATGACCTGGCGCATATCGAGACGGCCTTTCCGCTCGGGCTGGTTGCGACCCTGGTGGCGCGCCAGTACGCGCCGCCGCTGGCTATCACCCTGCCCGGGGCCGACATCATGGCCGAACCCGAGTACGACTACGGCTACGGCCGCTTCCGGGCGGTGCGCGCCCTGCTGCCCTGGATCTTCCGCCGGGCTGCCGTGCTCCGCGCTGACTCACCCCAGATCAAAGAACTTGCCGTGCGCCTCGGCGCAGACCCGCGCAAGGTCACGGCCATTCCCTACAACATCACCGCCGATAGCTTTCCGCCAGCGGGCGACCTCGGCGCATTCCGGTACGCCTGCCGTGCGCGGATCAGTGAGCGCCATCAACTTGACCCCGCGCGGCCCATCGTGGTCAGCCTGAACCGGTTGCACCCCTTCAAGGGCATCGCCTACCTGGTGGATGCCGTCCCCCACCTGCGTCGACGCGGCAGCACGCCCCAGGTCCTGATCGTCGGCCCCAGCCGCGCGACCCCGCGTTTCGGCGACTATGGCGCCTATCTGCGCAGCCGGGCTGACGCTGCCGGGGTGGGCGCCGATGTCCACCTCACCGGCGGCATTCCCCACTCCGAGGCGATCAGCTACCTCGCCGCCGCCGATGTGGTGGTGGTACCCTCGGTGGCCGAGTCGTTCAGCCGCGTGGTGGTCGAGGCCGCGGCGGTAGGCACCCCGACCGTGGTCACGCGGACCACGGGGGTGAGCGACTACGTCGCGGCCCATGGAGCTGGTCGGGTGGTGGACCCGCGCTCGGGCGCGGCGCTTGCCGAGGCGCTCCACGAGTTGCTCACCGACCAGGCGGCCTGGGCGGCGTGCAGTGCCCGCGCGGTGGCCATGGCTCCCGCCTTCAGTTCCGCGCAGATCGCGGCCGATCTGTTGCGGCTCTACCGGCCATTGCTCGGCACCGCCGCCCCGGAGGTGGCGGCGGGTGGTTTGGTGTTGACAGAATAGGTGATCTGGTCTAGCATTTGCGGCCCCCGCACTGGCCGCACTCGCCGCGGCCCACCCCGCTACGGTCCCCCGTAGCTCGTACTCCCAATCATCAAGGCCGCGGGACGCACAGCGAGAGAGGAGGCTCCGTCCATGAAACGATATCGTACCCCCGTCGTCGTGAGCAGCGTTATCGGCGTCCTGGTGCTGGCCATCATCGCCGTGGCGCTCTGGCAGGCGCCACGGGGCGTCGCTCAGGATCAGCAGCCCATCCTGCAGTATCCTGAGTTCCCGCCAACCCCGACGATCGGCCCCAACCCCACCACGCCGGCCGTGCTGCAGAGTGGCGCGCCCCTGGTGGCTGCCACCTTCGACGATGCGAGTGCCCTGAGCGCATGGCAGATCGTCGACCTGGAGTTCGTGCTCCCCGATAACGCCTCGGTGTGGGCGGTCGAGGACGGCCGGCTCACCCAGACCACGACGGCCGCTGCCGGCAACCCCTCGATCCAGGAAACGGCCGCGCTCATCGGCGAGGCCGGGTGGACCGACTACAGCGTCCGGATGAGCTTTTACGACCTGTACAACGGTACCGCCGGCCTGATCGCCCGCTACAGCGGCGACGACCCGACCACGGCCAGTTACTACCGCTTCCGCATCCTCAAGGACAGCTTCGAGGCAACTCCTAAGCAGGTGCTTGAGAAGGTCACGGGCGGTGTCGCTACAACACTGGTTGAGATCAAGGAACCGGGCTTCAGCGAACGTGAATGGCACACGTTGGCAATGAGCGTCAATGGCGGCGCGATCACAGTGAGCCTGGACGGTACGGTGGTGGCCGAGGCGGTTGACCCCGCACCGCTGGCCGCTGGCCGCGCCGGGATCTATACCCGCGCGATCGGTGGCATCCTGTTCGACGATTTCGCCGTCATTCAGCCGTAACGAGCAAGCCCTGTCAGAGACAATGGGGTGCGGTCGCCGGTCAGCAATCGCTGCACGGGCCCCGCCCGGAGGTGGAGATAGTCATGCTGCGTAAGTCCATCGTCGCGTTGTGTACCCTCGCGATGCTTGCTGCCACGCTCGCGGCGCCGGCGACGCCCGGGGTTGAAGCCCAGACGAGCGGCCTGCGACTGATCACGGAATCAATTCTGCCAAACTCAAACCAGGTCAAGTATCCCCACGTCGTCGCAGGCAACAACCTGGTGCACGCCACTGGCAATGCCAATCGCTCAACGGCCTTCTTCTGGAGCAAGGGCGCCAGTGAGCCGAGTTTCGGCAACCCCTTTGATCTCGGCCCGGCCGAGGGCAAGGAGGATTACTCGCCGACCTCGGTGGCACTTGGACCGGGTGGCTCTATCTGGGTGGCGTGGATCAACCAGCCGACACGCACGGTCTATCTGCGCCAGCGCACGCCCGATGGCCAGTGGGGACCCACACGGATTGTCGATCGAGGCACACCCTTCCCGGTGTCGGTTGAAGTCACTGTCTCGAGTAATAACCTGATCTTCGTTGCCTGGCGTGATCCTGGACTGCCGGTGCGCTACCGCACATCTTCGAATGGCGGCGTGAGTTGGACGAGTCGCACGAACGCGAGCGATATTGTTGCCTATGGCTCGCAACTGGGCCTTGCCGCTGGCCCCGAAGGCCGGGTGGCGCTTACCTTTACCGCCGGCTTTGGCGAAAAGCTCCAGATCTTCGCCGGTCTGTGGGATGGCTCGGGCTTTAATATCTCCCGGGTCACGACTCTGGCCAGCGACTGGGCCGACTCCAGCATCAGCTTCGACCAGCAAGGCCGGGTCTTCGTCGCCTGGCGCGGAGTGGCGACGAGCGGTGGAAACTCGGGCGTCTTCTATGCCGAGCGCCAGCCCGATGGGAGTTGGCCCCGTTCGCGGATCGTCGGCGGCAGGGTCGTTGGCACGGTGAACATCAACTTCGACCAGCAGAACAACCTGCACCTGTCCTGGATCGGTCAGCCCTCGGGAAGCAACCAGATCTTCTATGCGTTCAAGCCTGCAACCAGCGACTTCCGCGGTCCCGTAGCCTCTGCCGCCGGCGGTGCACTCTTCAATGCGCGCGCCTCTGCGAATGTCGCAGCTGGTGGCCCGCTGAACCACATCGTCAGCGAGGAGTTCGCCGGTTCCGGTCTGCGAACCCGGTACTCGCTCTTCAGCGCTGATAGCTTCGGTGGCCAGCCGGTGATCGAGAACGACATTGCGCGGGTCGGTCGTAGCGCCGACGCGACGGTGCTGGTCAGCTTCCCCAGCCTCCAGGGCTCACCCAACGAGATCCGCTGGCGCTGGAACGCCGCGCCGACCGATGCGGTCAGCGATTCGGGAGGCTGGCAGCCCTTCAGCAACCCGCTCCGGGTGGTCGTCCCTGAAGCGCTCTATGGCGATACCTCGTGTCTGCCGGCAACACTCTTTACTCAGCTCCGCGATACGCGCACCGGCGCGATCGAGGCCCAGGCCCGCTCCGACAGCATCCAGATCGACGGTGTGGTTGAAGTGAAGGTCTACCTCGAGAACCCGCTCGCCAGAGCGGTTCGCGATGGCACACCCCCGGATCCTGATGGCGGGGCGCCTGGCGGCGCAGCGAACTATACGCGCTACCCGTTCACCTATCTCAACGTGATCCCCGATACCGACTGTAGCGGCCTGACCACCGCCGGCGTCGGCCAGACGGCCGCGACGATCGAAACGACCTACCAGCTTGGCGAGAACGGCTTCGCGGGGCGCATTACGCTGCCCGGCTTCAGCGGCGACGCATCGGGGGCACGACCGTTCGTGACCGTGGTACGCGACGGCGTTGGTAATACGCAGACCTTCGATCTCAACGTGATCTACGATCCCCGGAAACCGGTGCTTAACCAGCAGGCGGCCGGTCTCGCCACACCGGGCCGCGTCACCGTCACCCCGCATCCGCGCTACGACCTGCTGCAGGATCTGCAGTTCGAGAACATCCCGCTCGACGATGATACCTACCCGAACGAGATCTGGGGGGTCTGGATGGCCAATGCCCCCGAGCAGGTCGCCGATCCGCTGAATGACCCCAACCTCAAGTGGACCATCGTCGAGGCGTTCAACGTCCGCAATGGCAGCTTCAGGGTTAGCAACTGGAGCCTGGCCACCGGGCTCACCAGCCAGGATCTGGTACCTGGTGAGGACTACTACATCTACATCCGCTTCCTCGATGGGGCGGGTAACGCCAGCGACGGCTATGTTGTAGCCGAAGTGCCGGTCAGCAATCTAGTCCGGCCGCTGCTCTTCGCCCCCCAGATCAATCGGTAAGGCCCGCAGTCGGCCCACCGCACCCGTCATCTGCCTGGTCAGCGGATGACGGGTGCTTTTACACTCCACGACCTTCTACCTATTCACAAAACCGCAAATTCGGTAGTACAATAAGGCCGGTTGATAATCGTTTCCCACAGCCTGCGGCGCAGCCGCGTCCAGCAGTGAGGTGCGCCCATGAGACGTTACAGTACGCCGACCGTTATCAGCGGAGTGGTAGCACTTCTGGTCGCGGCAGCAGCGGGACTCGCCCTCTGGCAGGCTTCACGCAGTAGCGCCCAGGACCAGCAACCAGTGCTGGAGTACCCCCAGTTCCCGCCCACGCCGACGATCGGCCCCAATCCCACAAGCGCGCCTGCCCCCCAGAGCGCGGTGTCGCTCGCAGCCGCCAGCTTCGACGACCCGGCGGGTATCAGTGAGTGGACGTTCGTATCCATGGAGCCGATCGCCCTTGCTGAACAGCAGCCCATCTGGGCGATCGAGGACGGGCGCCTCGCCCAGCGCTTCACCGCTGCCGCAGGCAACCCCTCGATCCTGGAGACGGCCGCCCTCACCGGTGCCGCCGACTGGAGCGACTACCGCGTGCAGGTCAGTTTCTACGACCTCTACAATGGCACCACGGGCCTCGTCGCCCGCTACAGCGGCGACGACCCGCTGACGGCTAGCTACTACCGCTACCGGATCCTGAAGCAGGCCTACCCGGCCACGCCCAAGCAGGTGCTCGAGAAGGTTGAGCAGGGGGTGGTAACCACGCTGACCGAGATCAAAGAGCCTGGCTTCAACGAGCGCCAGTGGCACGTGCTGGCGCTGAGCATCGTCGGTGGGACGATCACCGTGACCCTGGACGGGGTGGTCGTGGCCGAAGCTGTGGACGCGGCCCCACTCAGCGCGGGACGGGCCGGTATCTATACCCGTTCCATGGGTGGCATTCTGTTCGACGACTTCAGCGTCACCACCCGGTAGCCGGTTAGCGAGAGGAGTCACGCGATGCGTCGTTTCACGCTCTTCTTCAGCGCACTCGTCGCACTGGCGCTGATCATCCCCCTGGCGCCGGCGCTGGCCCAGAACGGAACCGCTCCACGCCTTGTCGTCCAGACAACCATCCCCGGCGTGCGCGAGATCAAATTCCCCGACGTGGCTGCCGTCCGCGACCAGGTCTTCCTCTCAGCCAATGCAAACCGGGCTGATGCCTTCATCTGGCAGAAGCAAGACCGGGCCACCAGCTTTCCCGCCCCAACCCGGTTGGGCGACGCGCCCGGCCAGGCTGATTTCTCGACCACCAGCGTTGCCATCGGCCCTGATGGCGCTACGCACTACATCTGGATCAACCAGGAGCGCCGGACGGTCTACTATCGGCGCAAACCCCTCAACGGCGACTGGGGCCCCCAGCGCGTGATCTACGCCGGTGGCAGTGGCGCCTTCCCGGTCAACGCGGTCGTTGAGGTCTCGAGTGATAACTATGCCTACGTCGCCTGGCGTGAGCCCGACCGTCCCGCAGTGGTGACCCGCTCAAACAACGATGGCCAGACCTGGTCGGAGCGCGTGAGCATCGGGACGCGCGCGGCCTACAATTTCCCCGCGCTGGCCGCCGGCCCGAACGGCGCGATGGCCGCTGCGGTAACCGTTGGTGAGAATGACCACCTGACGATCCAGAGCGGGTTCTGGGACGGCAGCCGCTTCAGCCTGACGCGGATCACATCGCCCACGACGGACTTTGCCGATCCAACGCTGACCTTTGATCCCGACGGCAGACTGTATGTGGCCTACCGGAGCGTGGAGCGGCGGGGGCCGAATTCGGGCATCTGGGTGGCGACCTTCAGTGGGGGCACGACCTGGACAATCGGGCGTATCATTGGTGAGGCCGAGACCTTTGGCGCGGCCAATATCTTCTCCGATAGCGCCGGTAATCTGCACCTGCAGTGGAACGCAGTGGTCGACCTCGGGCAGCGGGTCTATTATTCCGTGCGCCCACGGGGCGCGAATAGCTTTACGGCCCCGATCTCCGCGCCGAATGACGCGGGCGTGATCTTCAACTCACGGCTCTCGGCAAATGTCAGTGATGCGGCCTACGCCCACGTCGCCGGCGAACTCTTCGGCGGCGGCGCTCCAGAACTGCGCTACCTGCTCTTTGCCGCCGCCTCCGGGGCCGATGTCGGCGCCGCGCCGCGCATCCGGGACGATGCCGAGTTCGCCCGGCGCGATACAACGGTTGTCGTGAGTTTCCTCAACGTGCGTGGCCAGCCGTCGCAGATCCGCTGGCGCTGGAATGCTACACCGAGCGATGCCGCAAACGACTCGAACGGCTGGCAGCCCTTCACCAACCCGATGGAGATTCCGCTGCCCGAGAGTCTGTTCACCGCGCCCTGTGTGCCGGTGCGTCTCTTTACTCAGGTGCGTGAGGCCGATGGCGACACAGGCGCCGTGGAGGGCGATGATATCACGATCGATACGGGCATCCAGGCGGCAATGGTGATCAGCAACCCCTACGTCGCGCGCCGCGCGCCCATCTTTACCCCCGCCGCCACCCTGCTCGATAGCGGCAGCGGCGGCGCCAGCGACGGCGATCCCGGCTACACCCGCGCGCCGATCTACTACCTTGAGGTGCGTGGCAACAACGACTGTAGCGGCGTGAAGGACGTGGCCGCCGGCCGCACGAGGACCAGCTTCGGTAAGGCCATACCCATCCAGGAGCAGGTGTTCGCCAACGTGCTCGGCTACCCCGGCCCGATGGCCCCCGGCGAGAATACGCTGGTTGTCAGGGTGAGCGATGGCGCCGGCAACCTGGCCGATTTTCCGCAGACCTTGATCTACGACCCGATCAAGCCTGTGCTGGCCAGTTCAGCCCAGGACTCGCTCCAGGTCAGTTCGAACCCCAGGGCAACTGTCCTGACCACGCTTAGCTTCCGCAATCTGACGGTAACCGACAATGCCTATCCGGGCCGCGGCTTCTGGGGGGTCTGGATCGCAAATAGCCGCCAGGCAGTCAGCAATCCGGCCAGTGATCCCGGCCTGGTCTGGGTGCCGCTCCCGGCGCCTGGTGAGAGCGCGAGCTTCACGATCACCAACTGGAGCCTGGCCTCGGGTCTGCGCCGCGATCAACTGACCCCTGGCACCTACTATGTCTATGTGCGCTTCCTCGACGGCGCCGGTAACCCGACCGATGGCTTCCTGAGCGCCACCGTCAATCTGACGAGCGTGACGTTTCCGACCGTGCATGCGCCGACGATCCGGCGCTGAGCATTACGATGACCACAGATCGCACGGCCCCGTATCCGGAGGCGGCGCGCCATCCGGCGATCGCCCGCCTCCGGGCATGGATGGCCACCCACGACACTGGCCCCTGGCTGATCACGCTGGTCTTCCTGCTGCTGCTCCCGCTCAGTGTGCCCCGCGTGGCGCTCAGCGATGAGGTGCAGTACTACGCCTATCTCCGCTCCGTCTACTTTGATCGCGACCTCGATTTCCGCAACGAGTACGCCTACTTCGCCGCGCAGGCCGAGCGTTTCGGGGATATGGCAGTAACCAACGCGCTACTGCGCGAAGATGCCATGAACCCGAACCCGCAGACGGGCCTGCTGCGCAACGTCGCCCCGGTCGGCTCGGCCATCCTCTGGGCGCCCGGCTTCATCCTGGCCGACGCTGGTGTGCTGCTGGCCAATGCCTTCGGCGCGAACCTGCCCCGCGATGGCTTTGCGCGGCCCTATATCGTGGCGACCTGCATGATGACGGCGCTCTACAGCCTGCTCGGCCTGCTGCTGAGCTATCGGCTGGCCCGCCGCTTCGCCGACGACTTCGCGGCCACAGTGGCCACGCTGACGGTCTTTCTCGCCTCGTCGCTGGTCTTCTACAGCATCATTCTGATGCCCTGGTCGCACGGCCCCGGGTTCTTCCTCTTCGCCCTATTCCTGACCATCTGGATGCGCCACTGGCGCCGGCCGCTGGAGCGTGGTTCCGGTAGCTGGCTGCTGCTGGGCCTGATCGGCGGTCTGATGGTGATGACCCGCGAGCAGCTCGGGCTGCTGCTGATCATCCCCGCCCTGGAGGCACTGTGGACCTACGGGGCGTTGCTGCGCAAGCGACGCTGGCCCGAGGCGCTGCAGCTACTTGGGCGTCACGGGCTGTTTCTGCTCACCCTGCTCCTGACGCTGACGCCGCAGTTGCTGGCCTATCAGATCCTCAACGGGCGACCCGGCCCCTCCGCGACTGTGGCGGGCAAGCTCGACTGGCGCAGCCCGAACTTTCTCAACACCTTGTTTGACCCGGGGCGCGGCGCCTTCCTCTGGGCGCCGGTGCTGGCTCTCGGGCTGCTGGGCCTGGCCTGGCTGGCCCGCAAAGACGCCCTGCTGGCCGGGTTGCTGCTGGCCGGCTTCCTGGCGCAGACCTACATCAACGGCGCCTTTGGCACCACCTGGCACCTGCGCGGCGCCTTCGGCTTCCGCCGGCTGATCGAGTGTACCCCCATCTTCGTGATGGGACTGGCGGCGCTGATCGGCTGGTTGCGCCCGCGCGTGGGGCACTGGCCGATCCTCGCCGGAGCAGGGCTGCTCGTCGCGTGGAACGTCGGGCTGATCGCCCAGTTCACCTTCGTCCGGCCCGCGGTGATCCGCCGCGAACTGGTCTGGCAGGATATGCTCTACTACCAGTTTGTCGAGGTGCCGGGCCAGGTGCTTAGCAAGCTCTGGACGCTGATCTTTGACCGCTGCAAGCTGCTGACCAACCAGACCTGCTGAGCGGCCCCCCGCGGGCCACCTTTGCCTCGGTGTGATGCGGACCGACCTTGCCGGATCGCATCACACCGAGCTGCTACAGCGCCTTCTGGCCCTCGCGGGTGCTGGCCAGCGTGCCGAGATGGCAGGCTTCGCTCAGGCTGACGAGGTAGGGCAAGTCGGTGCCGTACTCGATCACCGAGATGCTGGCATTGGTCACCCAGATGCGGTTGATCCGATCCATGTTCATCCCCAGCGCATCAGCAACCAGAATTTTAACGATCACATCATGGGTGCTGACCAGCACCGTCTGATCGTCGTGGCGCGCGCAGAGCTCCTCACGGAAGTCGAGGGTGCGCTTGAGCACGTTTGAGAAGCTCTCGCCCCCTGGCATCTGGGAGCGCGTGGGGTGCTCACGCCATTCGCGAAGCCCGGCGCCATAGTGCGCCTCAACCTCGTGGGCGTACTTGCCCTGCCACTCGCCGTGGTCGATCTCGAGCAGGGCATCGCTGTAGGCAAAGGGCACATGCGGATGGTGGGCGGCGATCGCCTGGGCGGTATGCGCAGCGCGCTGCAGGCGGCTGGTGTAGATGTAATCGATCGGCTCGGCCTTGAGCCGGGTGGCCAGGGCCTCGGCCTGGCGCAGCCCCAACTCGGAGAGCGGGGCGTCAAGCTGGCCCTGGTAGCGGTGAATGCGGTTCCACTCGCTCTCGCCGTGACGGACAATGATCAGTCGCATCGGGTTGCCTCGCAATTGCTCGTGGCATCGGGACCGGAACGCCGGCCTTGCAGCCGACCATTATAGCCGATCGCTGCAGAAGCGAAGATGCACGACCTAGCCAAATGGGTAGGCCATGGGCGTACAATTGGTAGTAGTCTTAGCGTGATCCCGCTTGATCGCTTTATGATCCTGCCGTCGCCGTCCGGTCACGGTTGATGGCGTATGTTCAAACAGTGGTTGTTACCCGTTGGAGGAGGCCTGATGAACCTGATCTTTCTCTGGTGGCTGACGCTCGGCGCACTGATCGGCTTTGTGGCTGCGTGGATCTGGGACTGGCTCTGGTTCCGCCGCCGGCGCCAGATCGTCTCGGTGGAGGTGGAAACACAGCTGGCCAATCTCCAGGGCGAGCGTGATCGGCTCGCGGGCGAGTTGCGTGCCTGTGGCGACCGCCGCGTGGCGCTGGAGGGCGAACTCAAGACTGCGCAGGGCAGCCTGAAGGTGGCCCAGGACGAACTGGGCGGGCTGCGCGCGCAGCTGGCCGAGTTGAACGCCGAGAATGAGCGATTGCGTGTCGAACTGGAGCAGGCCCGCAGCGCCGGCGTCAGCCTGGGCGCCACCGCCGGGCAGAGCCTGGCTGCCCAGCAGGTGGGCGGTGCCGATGAAAACGCTGTGGTTGCCTCGCTGCGCGAGTACAACCTGGCGCTCCACGATGAGCTTGAAGCCACAAGGCTCGCCGTTGGCCGCTTCGCCGGGACGAGTGGCGATCCGCTGATCGATATCGACGGCATCGGCCCGGTCTACCAGGAGCGGCTGTACAAGGCTGGTGTCGTGACCTTTGCGCAGGTCGCGGCAATGCACCCCGACCGGCTGCGCGCGCTCGTTGCCCCCAACGCGGTGTTTGAACTGGATACCGAGTCGTGGCGCGAGCAGGCGCGCCAGCTCGCGAAGCTGCCGCCCCGCGACCCGCTGATCGATATTCTCGGCGTCGGCCCGGTGTACGAGCAGCGGCTGCTCAACGCCGGCGTGACGAGCTTCGCGCAGCTGGCTAGTATGAGCGAGGCGGAGATCCGCGCAATTATCAGGCCCGAGCCCTGGCAGAACGTCGATATCCCGGCATGGATCGCTGAGGCGAAAGTCCTTGCCCAGCAGGTGCGTGACGGCACCTATCGCAAGGGAGAGTACTGATGCAGCAGACGACCACGACGACCACCGTCACCGAGCTGCCAGACGAGCGGCACTGGCAGGGTCGCGACTGGGTCAAGCTGGCGATCTCCGGCGCCCTCGCTCTGGCCTTGCTGCGCCCCGGCGTGTCGATGCAACCCGCAGCGCCGGCGCAGCCGGTGGAGGCCACACCCATCCCTGCGGTGGTGAGTACACCCATGCCGACCGTGGTTGCGGTCGCCGCACCGCTCATCACCAGCACGCGCGAGGCGATCTTCGCCGGGCCCTACACGGTGCGCGGCACCGGCGAGCCGGGCTCAACGGTCGAGGTGCTGCTCAATGGCGCGCCGGTCGGCACCGCGGTGGTCGGCGCCGATGGCAACTGGAGCCTCGACACCGAACTGGCGGTGGGCACGGCTGAGCTCCAGGCTCGCGTCATCGACGCGGGTGGCCAGGTGCTGGCGGCGAGCGATCCGGTGTTGCTTCGCGTTGGTGAGCTGGCAGCACCCACCTTCGACGCGCCCACCGGCGACCTGGAGAGTGGCCCGGTCACCCTGACCGGCACGGGAGTACCCGGCACACGGGTGCGCGTGCGATCCGGCGATACGAACCTCGGCACGGCGGTGGTCGGCCCCGACGGGCGCTGGGAACTGGAGACCATCCTTGCCCCAGGGCGGCAGTCGATCATCGTCGAGGCGCTTGACGCCACTGGCAATCCCGTCGCCGCGAGCGCGCCGACCGAGGTGAATGTCACCGGCGGCCTCGGGGTGACGCTCGACGCCCCCACGGAGGGCACCGTGCTCCAGCCCGGCGTCAATGTGATCAGCGGCAAGGGCCAGCCTGGCACCGTGCTGGAGATCCTGAACGGCGACCGGGTGCTGGGCGAGGCAACCGTGGGCAATGACGGCACATGGCGCGCCGAGCTGCCGCTCGACCAGGGCACCGCCTCGATCAGCGTGCGCGTGAAGGGCACGGACCAGATCCTCAATCGCCCGGTGCGTGTCACGATCGGCGAGGCCGTCCAGATCCCGCCTACCTGCACCGAGGTCGCCATCGGCTGCCCGGCCTGGGTGACGCGGGCGGGTGGGCTCAACCTGCGGATGCGCTCAGCGCCGGCGATCAGCCCGGACAACATCATCGCGCGGCTGCCGATCGGCACTGAGATGACCGTCGAGGAGGGCCCCCAGTCGGCTGATGGCTTCACCTGGTGGCGGGTCACCACCGTGGGTGGCCAGCAGGGCTGGGTAGCCGGCGAGAACCTGGTACCGCAGCCGGATTAGCGGCACAAAGGTATTGCCATCAACTCCTGCCGCCCCACCCGACCTGGCGTGGTCGCCCCACCCACCCTCGGCGGCCAACCTGCCCGGTGGCGCAAACGTCGTCACGGGCGCCCGGGGCGCGGGACCGTTGCCGGCGGGACAGGGCTGTTGCAGATACTGCTGGCGAACTCCTCCGTGGGCATGGCCGGGAGCGCGGGTGTGACGCCCGCGCTCTCGGGTTTGCCAGCCGTATCCTTGCAATTGCTCTGGCCGGCAGGGTCTCTGCTACGACCGGATGCCCTGTGGTCGTGTATAATCGTGACCATGGAGCGCAACCTCAACAGCGATGCTGCCCCACCGCGCCGGGCGGTGGATCGGCGTATGGGTCCGCTGATCGCCGCCTTTGGCTTCGCCTTCCAGGGGCTGGCCTATCTGCTGCGCACCCAGCGCAACGCCCAGATCCACTGCCTGGTGGGTGCGTGTGCCGTGGCGCTCGGGGCGGTGTTGCAGATCGCTCGCTGGGAATGGCTCATCCTGGTGCTGACGATCACCCTGGTGCTGGCCGCCGAGGGGGTGAATACCGCCGTTGAGGCGACGGTGGACCTGGCGACGACGGCGCGACACCCGCTGGCCAAGATCGCCAAAGACGTCGCGGCTGGCACGGTGTTGCTCTGCGCGCTTGGCGCCGTGGTCGTCGGCTGCCTGATCTTTCTGCCGTATCTCCTCCCGCTGCTCACTCGCCTGCTCTAGCGTAGGGTGCACGGTGCACCCAGACGCGCTGATTGCATCCTGCACGCTGCCCCTTGCACACCCATGTGGCCGCTCGTCCGCCAGGCCCGTTACCTTGGTCGCTACCGCGAGATCGCCCAGGTGCTCGTGGGCCACGGCTTCGGCTACCTCGTCGAACAACTGGGCCTGGTGTCGCTGCTCTCGCTGCCGCGGCGCATCGTGCTGCGCGTGCCGCCGCCGCCGCCGCTCGGCACCGCTGCACGGCTGCGCGATGCGCTCATCGCGCTCGGACCGACCTTCGTCAAGCTCGGCCAGGCGCTCAGTACCCGCCCTGACCTGCTCCCCCACGAGTTCATCGTAGAACTGGGCAAGCTCCAGGATACGGTGCCGTCGTTCCCCGGTGAGCAGGCGGTCGCGCTGATCGAGCAGAGCTTCGGCCGCCCGATCGCGGCCCTGTTCGCCCACTTTGAGCTGACCCCACTGGCCGCCGCCTCGCTTGGCCAGGTGCATGCGGCGCGACTGCACGACGGCACGGATGTCGTGGTCAAGGTGCAGCGCCCCGACATCGCCGCGCGCATCAACACCGACCTGGCAATCCTGGCCGACCTGGCCGCCCTGGCTGAGGAACGGCTGGAGATTGGCCGGCAGTACAACCTGGTCGAGCTCGCCTGGGAGTTTGCAGCAACGTTGCGGGCCGAGCTCGACTACAAGCGCGAGGGCTACAACGCTGACCGTTTTCGCCACCTCTTCGCCGAGACGCCAACCGTCCAGATCCCGATCGTCTACTGGGAATTCACCGAGACGCGGGTGCTGACGACCGAGCGCCTGTTTGGCGTGAAGATCACCGACGAGGCCGGCCTGGAGCGGGAAGGCATCGATCGGGCACGGCTGGCGCGCAACTGCATGGAGATCGTCCTGCACGAGATCTTCAGCTTCGGCTTCTTCCACAGCGATCCACATCCCGGCAACTTCTTCGTTCGTTCCGATGGCGTGCTGGGCGTGGTCGACTTTGGCCAGGTCGGCAGCCTGGACCGGCAGACCACCCAGAGCCTGCTGCTGCTGCTGGCAGCCCTCGTCAACCACGATACGCCCGAGGCGCTGCGCGCGATGGAGCGCCTGGGCCTCGTGGCGCGGCGTGACATCACGCCCCGGCTACGCCATGACGTCGAGCGCTTCACCGAGGGCTTCATCGACCGGCCACTGCGCGACATCTCGGCCCGCGACACGATCAACGAACTGCTGGCGCTCTTCCATCGCCATGACATCCGGCTGCCCGGCCCGCTGGCGATGCTGCTCAAGACCCTGGTGATCATGGAGGGGGTCGGCCTTCAGCTCGACCCTTCGCTCGATGTGTTTGGGATCGCGCGGCCCTACGTGCAGCAGGCGATGGCCGACCAGCTCAACCCGGCGACGCTCGGCACGCAGGCGCTGCGCGAGGGCCGCTCGCTGGGCGAAGTGGCGCTGGAGTTGCCCCACCAGCTTGGTGATCTGCTCGATCGGCTCAACGACGGCGCATTGCGCGTGCGCACCGAGGAGCAGGAACTGCGCCGCGTGTCCGGCGCGCTGATCGGCGCCGCGAACCGCGTCGCCATCGCGCTCGTGCTAGCCTCGATGCTACTGGCCCTGGCCGTGCTAACGATCGCGGCGGGCGTGGGCGGCTGGTCCGGGCTCGTGCCGTTCCTACTGCTGGCCCTGCTGAGCGCCGGAACGGTCGTGACCGGGCTGGCCCTGCTGGTGGCGGTGCTGCGCGGACGCGAGTAGGTGCCATAGTGGCCCCACCCTCACGCCCTACCGACCTCGATGCCCGCCAGGCGCTCGATGGCCTTGATCAGGGCGTGGTTGCCCTCGTGGCCAAGACCGGCGGCCTGCAGCGCGCGATAGAGCTGGAAGACCTGGGCGGTGCCCAGTATCGGCGCGCCGACCGCATCAGCAGCCTGGAGCACCAGGCGCAGGTCCTTCTGCTGCAGGTCGATGGTGAAGCCCGGGCGCCAATCGCGGCGAATGCACTGTGGCGCACGGTTGGTCAGCGTCCAGCTACCGGCGGCGCCACCGCTCACTGCCTGCAGCGTCTTCTCCAGGTCGACACCGCTGGCCTGGGCAAAGACCAGCGCCTCACTGACGGCGAGCATCGTGCCGACGACCAGGATCTGATTGACCAGCTTGACCGTCTGGCCGTCGCCGTGGCCACCGACGTGGGTGATCGTGGTGCCCATAGCCTGGAGGCAGGGCAAAGCGCGGGCCACCTGTTCGGCGGGGCCACCGACCATGATGCTGAGTGTGCCGCGGGCTGCGCCCTCGCTGCCGCCGCTGACCGGCGCGTCGAGGAAGTGCAGCCCGCGCTCGGCGAGCGCGGCGGCAATAGTCCGGGCGCCCTGCGGGCTGATCGTGCTCAGATCGATCACCAGGGTGCCGGGAGCGGCGCCGTGGATCACGCCCTGCGCGCCCAGCAGCACCTCGACCACGTCGGGCGTATCGCTCACGCAGGAGCAGATCAGTGAGCAGGAGGCGGCCAACTCCGCTGGACTGGCGGCAAGCTTCGCCCCGGCGGCGACAAGGTCGTCGGCGCGCCCGGGGGTGCGGTTCCAGACCGTGAGATCGAAGCCGGCCTTGAGCAGATTGGCGGCCATGCCGCAGCCCATGATGCCCAGACCGATAAACCCGATGCGCTCGCTCATAGCGGCAACTCCGTACTGGTCGGCGGGTGCACAAACGCCTGCTATTCTACGCGCCGCCCACGGGCGGCGTCAAACCACCGGGCGTGAGCAACGATACCACCTCCAGCACGCACCGCGTGCATATCTCCTGTATAATGACGGAAACTCGTCGCCGAAGGTGGTGGCAATGTCTATGTACGAAGTTGTAACCTCTCAGCCACCGGATCTGGTGGCCGCGCTCCGCGAGACATGGCCGGGCATCGCGGACTTGCTCACGCAGCTCGAACAGGAGCCCAGCCACGAGGCCCGGGTTGGTGGGCTCCGCCATGTCGGGGCGATCTGGTACGCCCAGGGCGGCGCCGCCGAAGTCCTGACCGAACTCGGCCTGCACCTGGCCGAACGGCTCAAGCTCTCACAGGGCCTGGTGGTAAGCGAACTGCTGCTGGCCTATGGGGCCGCGCAGGAGGAACAGCGCACCCGCGAATGGGAGGCGCGCCTGCTGGCCCGGGCCACCGAGTTGAACGGCTTGCACCGCATCATCTCGGCCGCCAACTCGACGCTCGACCTCGACACCTCGCTGCAGACCGTGGTCGAGACGGTCGCCCAGGTCGTCGGGGTCGAGGCCTGCTCAGTCTATCTCTACGACAAGCACCGGGACGAACTGGTGCTCCGGGCCACCCGTGGGCTCAACCGGGCCGCGATCGGCCAGATGGTTTCGCACCTGGGCCAGGGCGTCACCGGCTGGGCGGCCCAGCTTGGCCACCCGGTCGCGGTACGCGATGTCCGGCAGGAGCCGCGCTTCAATGTCGAGCCGCAGCTGGGCGAGGAGCTGTTCCACTCCATGCTCGCCGTGCCGATCGTGCTCTTCAACGCCGAGCGTTTCCAGTTCAGCGCCGACAAGCTGCAGGGCGTGATCAGTGTGCAGACGATTGGCCCCCGCGATTTCTCGCAGGAGGAGATCTCGTTCGTTGAGGTGGCTGCCGGCGAACTGGCCTTCTTCATCGCCAATGCTCAGCTCTACCAGCAGACCGACGAGCGGCTGCACCAGAAGCTGCGCGAGCTAACCACGCTCCAGCAGGTGTCGAAGAGTATCGCCGAGCAGATCGGCCTGCCGGGGGTGCTGGCGCTGATCTCGGAGAAGGCGGTGGAACTGGCCCAGGCCGACCGGGCCGCGATCTTCCAGATAGGCGACGATGGCCAGTTGCAACTGGTGGCCAGCCATGGTGGTGAGGGCGCCGGGGTGCGCGAGTTCATCATCCAGACGGTGCGCGATAGCCGCCCGCTGGCGGTGATGAACGCCTACCAGGATGCCCGCTTCCCCGAGTTGGCCACGGTGGCCGCCCGTGAGGGCTTCCACTCGCTCTTCTGCATGCCGCTGCGGGCCCGTGAGCGCACGATCGGCGGGATCTGTCTCTACAAGCGCGAGCCCCACCTCTTCGATTACGAGCAGGTACGGCTGCTGAGCACCTTCGCCGACGAGGCCGCGATCGCGATCGAGAACGCCCGCCTCTACGACGAGAGCCAGCGCGCCCTGGCGATCAAGTCGGCCCTGTTGCAGGAGATGCACCACCGGGTGCGCAACAATCTGCAGACGATCTCGGCCCTGCTCGCCATGCAGTTGCGCCGGGTCGAGCCGGGCAGCCAGGGCGCCAAGGCCCTGCGCGAGAGCGCAGCGCGCATCCAGTCGATCGCCGCCATCCACAACCTGCTCTCGCGGGAAGACCTGGGGGTCACGACGGTCAACGCGGTGACCCGCCAGGTGGTGGAGAGCGCCCAGGCTACGCTGGTGAACAGTGAGGCACCGGTGCGCTTCGCGATCATGGGCGATGAGGTGCGGGTCGGCTCGCGGGACGCGACGGTGCTCGCCCTGGTGATCAATGAACTGATCAGCAATGCGCTCTCCCACGGTCTCGCCGCCGAGGGTGGCCGCCTCGAAGTAGAGGCAACGCTCAGTGACAGCATGGTCACCGTGGAGGTGCGCGACGACGGCCCCCGCCATCCGCCGCCACCCCGCCCGGCACATAGCAGCGGTCTGGGCCTGCAGATCATCGAAACGCTGGTACACGAGGATCTCGGCGGCAGTTTCCGGCTCGAGCGGGACGACGCGCAGGGCTGGATGCGCGCCCGCATGCGCTTTCCGCAGCGCAGCCTCGGCGCGGGCGGCGACCCGTTGTGAGCGGGCCGCTAGCGCGCCGAGCCCTGCCCGGAGGCTCCGATGAGCGATTTTCCGACCGAGGGCAGCCCGCCCTTCATCAACCGCCGACTGAGCATCGCCGAGTGGTCGCAGTACGTCGCCGGGTATGACTTCGGCCGGCTGGCCCCTAGCCGGCTGGTGCTCCACCACACCTTTCGCCCCGATGAGCGAGCGTGGGCCGGCCTCACCACCATGCGCGGCATCCAACGCTTCTACGCCGGCAAGGGCTGGTCAGCAGGCCCGCATATCTTCACCGGGCCCGACGGGATCTGGCTCGCTACCCCGATGGCGCGCGTCGGCATTCACGCCGGCACCGGCAATGGCTCGCTGGCCCAGGGTTGGTACTCGATCGGCCTGGAGATGGTGGGCTACTTCGATACCCAGCCGCCTGCCGGCGCTGTCTGGCAGTACGCGCGCGCCGTGATGGGCGAACTGGCGCGGCGGCTCCGCATCCCGCCGCGCCAGCTGATCTCCTTTCACCGCGACTATACCAACACCAAGAGTTGCCCCGGCTGGGCGGTCAGCAAGGAGTGGGTCTGGAGCCAGGTTGAAGCCTACCTTGCCGGGGTCGAACCGCCGCCCCCGCCGCCGCCACCCCCGCCGACCGGCATCCTGCCACCCGATGAGCGGCTGCTCGAGGCGCTGCTCGAGCAGAGCTTTAGCCGCAAGGCCGGGGCCCAGGGCTACAACCCCGACTGGGCCTTCCACCAGTACGCAGTGGAGCAGGGGCTCGGGATGCCCATGGGGCCGAGTACCACGACGACGATCGAGGGCAGGTTGATCAACTACCAGCCCTTCGCCCGCGATACGCTCTTTGCCGAAGTGCCGAACTGGGGCGACGTCCAGACGCTGTCGGCGCTGCTCGCCGGCAGCATCCCCCCCGCAGGCCTCGGGCGCAGCCTGCTCGAACTTACCTACCGGGCGGGTGGCTCGCCCTTCCGGCCCGACTGGGCCTTCCACCAGTTCGCGGTGATCAACCGCCTCGGCCCACCGGTCGGCACGAGCCGGATCATCACCGTTGATGGGCGCCAGTGGGCCTACCAGGCGTTCGCCGTCGATACGCTGTACAGCCCCACCACGGACTATGGCGATGTGCGGCTGCTCTCCCGCCTCGCCAACGCGGCCGACGGGCCGAGCCAGCGGCTGCGCGAAGCCCTGCTCGGTGAGACCTACCGGCAGGCAGGTACGAGCTACCGCCCCGACTGGGCCTTTCACCAACTCGCCCGCACCTTCGGCATCGGCGCGCCGCTCTCCGGCTCGTACCAGCTCCAGGTCGAGCAGGCTACCTACGCGCTGCAGGTCTACGCCCTCGACACCTTGTTCAACCTGGTGCCAAACTGGAGCCGGGTACGGCGCCTGCGCGATCTGGCGATCACCCAGGGCATGCCGGTGCTTGGCATGGCGGCAGTGGCCACACCAGAAGCGCCGGTGGTGGTGCCTGCCGACCACGTGCCGCCGCTGACCGGAATCTTCCAGGTGGTGCAGTTTACGCCCCAGTCGCCGGCGCAGGCGGCGCGTGGCGGGCGGGCAGTCGAACTGGTGGTGCTCCATGCGCTGCCGGGCGCGGCCAGCGAGACCCTGGCAGGCATGACCGCGATTGGCGCGCACTTCGCCACCCACTACTTTGTCAGCACTGCCGGCGTGATCTACCAGCTGGTGGACGAGCACCAGGCGGCCTGGCACGCCGGCATCGCCACGGCCGACGGGCTATGGCTCAACCTCAACGCGGTCAGCATCGGCGTGGCCCTGGAGCGCCCGGCGAACTGGCCGGCGCAGCCGGCGGGCAGTACCGACGCGCAGCTGCTCGCACTGCGCTGGCTGCTCCAGCAACTCAATCAGCGTTACAGCCTGCGCCCGGAGGCGCTCCTGCTGTGGAGCAGCCTGGCCGGCAGCGATGGGAGCACGCTCGACGGGTTGCCCCTGGCGGCGCTGCGCGAGGCCCTGGGGTAGCAGGTCAGCGCCCGCGCAGGCGTCGGCGCAGGCGTTCCCAGGGACCGCGGGCGCGGGCCGCGTCGGCGCGTGTCGCGG
>DAOUBZ010000364.1:0-25552 GCA_034432515.1 Chloroflexaceae bacterium
CGGCTACGCCGCCAACACCACCGCACAAACGGGGTCAAGGGCTTGCCCCGGGGCCATTGCACAAGCCCTGCCGCACAACATGACCAAGCCCCGGCCTGGGCCGGGGCTTGGTCCGCTGCTGGTCAGGTTGATCGGCGCACTTGCGTAGCAACGTACTGGTTTCGTGGTCGAGTAGTGCTGCTGACACTCTGGCACAACCGGTTGGGCTGGGACGGTGCTGCGACGGTGCTGCGACGTTGGGCTGGGACGGTGCTGCGACGGTGCTGCGATGTCGGGCTGGGACGGTGCTGCGATGGTGCTGCGACGTTGGGCTGGGACGGTGCTGCGATGGTGCTACGATGTTGGGCCGGGACGATGCTGGGACGTTGTGCTGGTACTCAGGAGCATCAGTCCGACCAACCGGGTGAACAGCGGTGAGCGTCTGGGCAGAGAAGTCGGGCAGGGTTGTCGCTCACGAGGACAAGGATACCATTCTGGACCCGCGCGCTTCAATGGTGCAAGGGTCAGTAGCTTGATGCGCCAGAGGTACTAGGCCGCGCCCCCCCCGTGGTACTATGACGCTCTGCGTTATCCCGCTGATCGAACAAAGCGCCGTACGCGTTCGACATCTACCGGGTTCGCGATCATGCCGTCAACCTTGATGCTACTGCCGACGATCACGCCGTCGGCCAGTTCCATGAACGCGCCGATATTCTCCGCATCGGTGCCGCTACCCAGCAGGATCGGGGTGTCGCCGGCCAGGCGGCGAGCCTCACGCACCTGCTCCAGATCGGGCGCATCGCCGGTCATACGGCCGGAGATGATCAGCGCGTCGGCGCCGAAGAAGCGTGTCCACTCGATGTGGGTGGCCAGATCGATGCCCGGGAAGCGGACCGAGTGCTTCTTGTCGACATCCGCGAAGATCTTGATCTGCTCGGCGTGCAACTCCTTGCGCCGCCGCAGCAGGTCGGCGGCGCAGCCCTCGTCCCAACTGCCGGCGTCCCACACCCCGGCGCCAGTGAACATGCAGACCCTGATGAAGCTGGCGCCGGCGGCAATGGCGATGCCGAGCAGCGCCACGCCACCATTGTGGACGAGGTTGATGCCGAGCGGGAGCTGTGGTACGGCGTCGCGCACCGCTCGCGCCACCACGGCATGCGCCGCGATGCTCTCCGGCTGGATGTGCGGACCGGCGCGGAAGGGGATGTCCCACATATTCTCGACGATCAGGCCATGGCAGCCTCCCTCGGCTAGCGCGGTCGCATCGCGGACAGCATGCTCGATGATCGGCTCCATGCCGTAGCCGTTGTAGCCAGGCGCACCCGGCAGCGGCCAGCAGTGGACCATACCGATCACCGGTTTGGCGACGCCGAAGATCGTGCGCAGATCGGTGAGCCGCAAGGCATCGAGCCGCGCTTTCCAGGGCGGGGTCATAGATTGCTCCTTCCACTGCATAACTTTTCTGGCTGGAAGTACGTTTATATTAAGGTAGTGGCTGTCAGACCGGGTTGAGCAAGTGGTGGAGCGCGTAATCCAGGCGTGCAGCGAGTTCGTCCCGGGTCGGGATAGCATCGGCAGCACCCTGGCGCGTTGCGGTCAGGGCGCCCATCAGGTTGCCGATAGCGGCGCTGGCCGAGAGGTCGGCGCCACGCAACAGGGCCCACGCATAGCCGGCAGCAAACGCGTCGCCGCAGCCGTTCGTATCAATGACCGTTACGGCTGGCGGCAGTACATTGAGCCGGCTGGCGCCCTCACCAACGCTGCAGCCCTGGGCGCCGCGCTTGACGGCGATATGAGGGACCCCTGTCCGGATGAGCGTGTCGATGGCCTGGCGGGTGCTCTGCGTGGGTGCCAGGGCCCGCAGTTCATCTTCGTTCAGAGTCAGGAGCCAGATCCTGGGCAGTAGCGCGAGCACGAGCCGGCGCGCCGCCCGGATGACCGGCAGGCAGAGGTCGAGCGCCACGGGTAAGCCCTGCTCGTGCGCCAGGTCGATGGCACGGACCGCTGTCGCCCGTTGCGGCCCCTCCAGCAGCGCGTGGCCGCATACGAACAGCAAGCTGCAGCCCTCGAGCAGTGCTGGCCCGATTGTGCTCGGATCGCAACGGGTATTGGCCCCGCGGTAACTGAACAGGGTCCGCTGTCCGCCCGGGCTTACCACCACCCCGCACAGGCCGGTCGGCGCTTCCCGATCACGCTGGACGCTGGTCAGATCGATGCCTGCTCGCCGGGCGGCAGCGAGCGCCACCTCGGCAGCCGGGTCGTTGCCCACGCGGCCCACCAGGCGCGTTGCCGCGCCGAGCCGGGCGAAGGCGATCGCTACGTTGAGGCCCGTGCCTCCACTATCCCAGCGCAGCCCATCGGCTGGCACATCGTCGCCTTCGCCTGGATAGTACGGCACGCTAACGGTCAGATCGGCGTTCAGGTCGCCGATCACGGTAATGGTGGGCGGGGAGTCGCTGAACATAGGGTCTCTGGCCAGGCGCATAGGCGCTGAGGCAAACACGCTCGTGCGGGCGCCTTGCGACGGATGGTGCATCAGTGTACAATTAACATCTGCAATCGGCAAATGGCTGATGGATCGCCGGCCCCACTGTCAGTCCCCGCCAGCCTGGTGACCTGATGTTGGTTCAAGGGCGCACCAGTATTATGGAAGAGATCCTGATCATCGACGATAGCGAGCAGATCGCCGGGCTCCTGGCGAACTATGTGCTGCCCGAGCTCGGCTTTGCTCCTGTCGTCGCCCATACGGGGCGCCAGGGCCTCCAGCGCCTGCGGGCACGGCTGCCCGACCTGATCCTGCTCGATCTGCAACTGCCGGATATCAGCGGCCTCGATCTGCTGCGCCTCATCGCCCAGGAGGGCTATGATGTGCCCGTCATCCTGATGACGGCACACGGCTCGGAAAGTATCGCCGTGGAGGCCTTCCGCCTCGGCGCGCGTAACTATCTAATCAAGCCGTTCTCCGACAGCGAGGCCCGCGCCGTGATCGACCAGGCGCTGCGCGAACGCCGCCTCCGCCGCGACAAGGAGCGCCTCACCGCCTCGCTTCAGCAACGGGTCCAGGAGCTGACCGTGCTCTATCGCATCGGTAAGTCGGTCACCGGGCTGATGGACCAGGAACAGTTGCTCGAGCGCATCGTCGAGGCCGGCGTGTTCATTACGCAGGCTGAAGAGGGCTTCTTGCTGCTCCACGACGAGAGCCAGAATGAGCTCTACCTCCGTGCAGCCAAGAATCTCGGCGAGCAGCGCGCCCAGAGTCTGCGCATGCCGATCGACGACACCCTCGCCGGCCAGGTGTTTCGTACCGGCAAACCGATTCGCCTTGACCAGATCCGGGTTGGTACGGCGCTCAAGGTGAAGACCGGCTTCCTGGTGCGCTCGATCCTCCAGGTGCCGCTGATGGTCGGCGATCAGGTCAAGGGTGTGCTCGCGGTTGACAATCGGGTCGCCGAGCGCGCCTTCTCCGAGAATGACGAGTATCTGCTCGCGACGCTGGCCGACTACGCCGCGATTGCCATCGAGAATGCCCGGCTCTATGAGCAGGTCAAGCTCTCCGAGCAGCGTTACAAGGGCCTCTTCGCCAATGCCTATGACCTGATCTTCATGCTCGACCCGGAGTTGACGATCAGCAGCATCAATCGGGTTGGCGAGCAACTCACCGGCTACCGGGTCGATGAACTGCTCGCGCGGCCGCTGCGCTCGCTCTGCGCCCCTGAGGCCTGGGTTACCGCCGAACCCTATCTGCGCGAGTTGCTTGCCGGTCGTAGCGTGCCGCCCTTCGAGCTCGAGCTGGTGCGCCGCGATGGCGAACCGGTCTATCTGGAAGTCTCTGCCCAGATTATCCAGAATGGTATCGGGGTGAAGGGCATCCACTGTATCGCGCGTAACCTGACTGAGCGCCGGCGCCTCGAACAACAGTTGCTCCACTCGGAGAAGCTCTCCGCCATCGGTCAACTGGTGGCCGGGGTGGCCCACGAGCTGAATAACCCGCTCACGAGCGTGAGTGGCTATGCCCAGCTCCTGCTCCGCGATCAGCGCCTGCCCGAGGAGCCACGCCAGGATATTGAGCAGATCCACGTCCAGGCTGAGCGAGCGGCCAGGATCGTCCAGAATCTGCTGATCTTTGCCCGCGAGCACAAGCCCGAACGCAGGATGATCTCGGTCAATGAGGCCCTGCGCAGCGCCTTCGCCCTCCAGAACTACCAGTTGCGGGTCGATAACATTGCAGTGAAGCTCGAGCTTGACCCGTACCTGCCGCTCACCACGGCCGATTATCACCAGCTGCAACAAGTTTTCCTGAATCTGATCACCAACGCGCGCCACGCTATGGCGCAGAAAGGTGGCCGCGGCACGCTGACGCTGCGCACCAGCCATACACCTGACCTCAATGGCAACCAGCAGATCAACGTCGAGGTGATCGACACCGGCGTTGGGATCCCTGAGCGTGACTTGCAGAAGATCTTCAACCCGTTCTTCACTACCAAACCGGTGGGGCAGGGCACCGGGCTTGGCCTGTCGATCTGCTTCGGGATCGTCAAAGAACATGACGGGCAGATCTGGGCGGAGAGCCAGATCGGCGTCGGGACGCGCGTGGTGGTGACCCTACCGGTCCGTGCCGAGCCGCAGGGGGCGCCCGTCACCGCTGCTGCGCCCCCGGCTGAGCCGGAGGAACCTGAGCTGGAACTGAACGTCCTGGTGGTGGACGATGAGGAGCCGGTTGTCGCCCTGATGGCCCGCCTCCTGCAGCAGATGGGCCACCGCTCGACTCTGGTGACCAGTGGCGAGGCGGCGCTTGAGGCCCTCGGGCAGGGGCCATTCGATGCCGTCCTCTGTGATGTCAAGATGCCTGGCCTGAATGGCTTTGAGCTGTTACGCATCATCCGTGAACGAGACGCCGAGCTCGCTGAGCGGCTGATCTTTGTCTCTGGCGATACCTTGAGCCCCCTCACCCGTGCCCGGATCGAGGAGAGCGGCGCGCTGTTCCTCGCCAAGCCCTTCTCGATCGAACAGCTCGAGTACACCCTGCAGTTCATGCTGAAGCGCCGCTCAATCGGGTCGCACGAACCTTGAGTGTGGCTCCCGACCGATCCGCCCGGTCTGGGTGAGGCCCTCCCAAGTGGTGCGCAGGCGCCGACGCGCCGTCCCCATGCCCTGGCCCCGGCGCACAGAACGACTGGCCAGCCTAAGGCTCGACCAGCCGCACACGGATACCTTGATATCTTGAGGTATGATACGGAGTAGTTCGTCGCCACGTACGCGCTCGCCCGCCCGGCACCGGCGCGGTCCGTCGTGGCGCCGGTGTTGCAAGCACGCACAGGATGGACGGAGTGGACAAGTTTACCCTGGAGGCGATCGCGGCGATCGCCGAGGACAGCGTCTCGGGGGCGGTTGAGGTGGCCGAGAAGAGTGCCGAGGTGCTGCAGCGCCTCGCCCGCACCGATCAGTCGACCCAGAAAGCAGAACTCAGCCGGGACGTGCTTGAGGTTGGTTGGGCGCTGATCCGCGCACACCCGACGATGGCGCCCCTGGTGAACCTGGTCAACGGGGTGCTGTGGCGCCTCGAAACGGTGGATACACCCGACGAGGCGCGCCGCACGCTGACTGATGCCACCGGCGACTTCAAACGCTGGTTGCGGGTGCACGAGGCGGCAATTGCCGAGACGACGCTGCGCCTGATCCCAGAGGAGGGCCAGATCCTGACCAATGGGCGCAGCACCACCGTGCGCGCCGCCCTGCGCCACGCCCAGCGGGCCGGCCGGCGTTTGCGCGTGATCTGCGCCGAGGGCCGCCCGGGCTGCGAGGGCCGCACGCTGGCAGCTGAGCTTGCGGCAAGTGGCATGGATGTGACACTGGTCATCGATGCCCTCGCTGTGACGATGGTCAAGGAAACCAGCCTGGTGTTGGTGGGTGCCGACTATCTGAGCAGCAGCGGCCTGGTGAACAAGGTCGGCACCTATGGCATTGCGCTCGCTGCGGCCTCGTGTGGTGTGCCAATGTACGCCCTCTGCGGTAGCGAGAAGTTCCTACCGCCGGGGTATGTGCCGCCAGCACAGGCGCTGTGGCCGGCCGAACAGGTCTGGGACGCAGCACCGCCCGGTGTGCACATCACCAACCTCTACTTCGACCTGACGCCACTCGCGGTCCTGGCCGGGATCGTTACCGAGCAGGGTGTGCAGCCGGCAGAGGGGATCGAGGCCTGGCTCGCCGCCACCAAGCTCCATCCTGGCCTGCACCAGGGGTAGGGCTAGACTGATCGTCCCGCGACCCTGCGGTAGATGGCCAGGGTTTCCTGCGCGGCGCGGCGCCAGGAGAAGGTGGCGGCATGCTGCGGCCCGCGTCGCGCCAACTCGGCCCGCCTCGCCTCGTCATCCCAGAGGGTGGCGATGAGCTCGGCCCAGGCGCCTACGTCCTGTGGGGGGAGCAGGTAGGCAGTATCGCCTACAACCTCGGGCAGGCTGCTCGTATCGGCCACGATGCTCGGGGCGCCGCAGGCCAGCGCCTCCAGCGCTGGCAGGCCGAAGCCCTCATAGAGCGAAGGGTTCAGATAGATCCGGCACGCGCTGTAGAGCCAGGGTAGGTCCTCGGGGTCGACAGCGCCCAGAAAGTGCACCACTTCGCCCAGGCCCAGCGTACCCACCAGGGCGTAGATTGGCTCATCCAGCCAGCCACGGCTGCCCGCCACCACCAGGCGGTAGCCAGCCTTTGGCCGGCGATCGCGGCAGATGCGCAGCGCGCGGAGCAGCGTCTCGAGGTTCTTGCGTGGCTCTACCGTGCTGACGAAGAGCAGGAATCCGCCTGCCGTCAGGGCACATCCGTTGATGACGCGCTGCTCGCCCGGGGTCAGGTTGAGCGGCGCAAAGCGCGGGTCAGCCGCCTCGTAGACCACGTCGATGCGCTCGGGTGGCAGGTCGAGCAGGTTGACGATATCCGCGCGCGTAGCTTCAGAGACGGTGATCACGGCGTCGGCATCGTGCACGGCCGCGTGTACCTGGCCGTAGAAGCGCCGTGCCTCGGCATCCAGGATCTCGGGGAAGTGGAGGAACGCCAGGTCGTGGACGGTAATAACCGCCGGGCAGGGGCGACGCCGGGGCGCGATAAAGTCCGGGCAGTGCAACAATGCAAGGCGGCGGGGTAGCAGTTCGACCGGCAGGCTCCACGCTTCGAAGCGGTTGTGCGGGGGCGTAAGAAGCGTGGCGCGCTCGACATTGGGAGCAATGACCAGGGGGCGGCGCTGACTGTGGTGCTGGAGGGCGACGAACGTCTCGCTGCGGGCCTCCGTGGCGAGAGCGGCAAGCAACTGGCGGGTGTACTGCGCAATCCCGCCCTGGCGGTAGGCGTTGAGGCGGGCATCAATCCCGATGCGCATGCGCAGAAAAGAGCGGCGAGGCTGCGGCAAGTGGTGCGCGCCTCACAGCTCGACAGTCACCTCCAGGCCATCGTAGGCGAACTCGACGCCAGGGGGCAGGCTCGTGCCGGCGGCATGGTCGATGCCGTGGGTCATGTGCACCAGGTAGGCACGGCGCGGACCTAAGGCTGCGATCACGTCGAGTGCCTGGGCAAGGGTGTAGTGGGTCGGATGCGGCTCGTGGCGCAGCGCATTGAGCACAAGCACGTCGAGGTCTTTTAATATGGCCCAGGAGGCGGGCGGGATACTGCTGGCGTCGGTGACGTAGCCGAGGCCGCCCACGCGGTAGCCGGTGATCGTCCAGGTGCCGTGGAGCACATCGAAGGGCCGGATGGCCAGATCGCCGACCAGGAAGGGCCGGTCGGTCGGCCGCAGGTCGAGGCTCGGGCGCGTAGAGCCGGCCGACGTTTCGTTAAACGCGTAGGCAAAGCGCTCGCGGACCTCGCTCAGCGTGCGCTCACTGCCGTACACCGGCACACAGCCGCGGTGGAAGCAGAGCGGGCGCAGGTCGTCAAGGCCGGCGACGTGGTCGAAGTGCGAGTGCGTGAGCAGCACCGCATCAAGATGGGTGAGCCCAGCCGCCAGCGCCTGGGCCCGGAAGTCCGGCCCGGCGTCGATCAGGATCGTCGTATCAGCCGTGCGCAGCAGGGCCGAGGTACGCATGCGGCGGTTCCGCGGGTCGGATGAGGTGCAGACACTGCAGCTGCAGCCGATCACCGGAACGCCCATCGAGGTGCCAGTACCGAGAAAGCGTAGCTGCATGACTCCGCGGGGCTCAGAAAGGTCGACGACGCGCCGCCCGCGTCGTCTCCGGATTATAGCATATCCCGCTGTTGCTTCCTCGTTAACGCCAGGGCGGTTGCAACATCCCTGGGATAAGCCCCATACCCCAGGTTTTCTCGTTGGTGCGGCTACCTCGCCAGAACCAACGAGAAAACATCTTGTCGGGCAGCGTAGCCGCCTCACATCCCACTGCGGGCAGCGGACGCTGCAACCGTCCTGGCAGCTACGCATTGCGCTCGTACGGCCCGCTGGGTACTTGACAAAAGTGTTAGACAGTTATAACCAACGTCCTATTGATCCACGTTACCTGTGAACCTATACTCATGGTAGACCACACGGGATAAGCCAGGTGCCGGCGTGCCTGCAACGGGTGCAGGCGCCGGGCATGGCTTACCAGCGCCAGGGTTGACAACGATGTATCGCTTGTGGAAGGAGCTGAACTCACAGCTCCGCTACCAGATTATCTTCCCCTTCTTGCTACTGACCCTGATCGTGGCAGTGGCCGGGGGACTCGTTGTCTTCTATCTGGTCGGCCAGTCGCTGCAGGAACGCTTCGACAACCAGCTGGCCAGTGTTACGCGATCGGCCAACGATGCGCTGACCAACCAGGAGCAGGCCAATCTGCAGTTTCTGCGCGAGGTGGCGTTTGCCCTGCCCAATGAGACGACCGGGGCCCCGGCCGTGGCCGACGCGCTCGCCCGCGGCGATGCTGACGGTCTGGCTCAGGCCCTCGACCCCTTCTTCCGCGTTGGCGCCAGCCGCAACGGGGTACAGCTCGATCGCATGATCGCCTTCGACCGGAGCGGGATGACACTGGCCAACTTCGAGCGCTCGACCGAGGCCCTCACCGACGATTACGTCGTCCACCCCCCACTTGACCTGCGTGGCGCCTGGTTCACCGACAAGGTGCTCAGCGGAGTGGCCGACGATCAGGGAGACAAGTACGCTGGCCTGATCCAGTTCGCCGACACCAATACCCTCTACTTTGCCACGATTGCGCCCGTGCGCGCGGGCGACCAGGTCGTCGGTGGGCTGATCGCCGCGATGCGGGTGGATAGCCTGCTCGCCACTATGGCGGCCCGCTCGCAGGCCGCGGGGATCACGCTCTACGACGCAGCCGGTCGTGTCGTCAGTACCACCTTCGACACAACCGCTGATGACGCTGTGCCGCCGATGAGCCTTGAGCTCTTGAGCAAGTTCGAGGCCGGGGCCGACCCGCTGACCAGCGCGCTGTTCAGCAAAGAGACGATCAGCGGCCGCGAGTTTCAGTTTGCCTACGTGCCCCTGATCATTCGGGGCAGCAGTGTCGGCATCCTCGCACCCGCCCTCTCGCTGGACTACGTGATGGATACGTGGAACAGCACGCTTGGCCCGATCGTGACCCTGATCGTCGTGCTGTCACTGGTGATCATCGTTGCCGGGATCAGCATCGCGCGGCTGATCACCCGGCCTCTCGAGGAACTGGCAACCACGGCCAAGGCGATCAGCAGCGGCGAGACCAATCGCCGCGCGTATATCATCTCTGAGAACGAGATCGGCCAGCTGGCCAATTCCTTCAACCAGATGACCGAGTACCTCGTGCGGCTCTACGGCCAGGTCCAGTCGGAGGCCAGTCAGCGCGCCGCCATCGTCGAGAGCATCACCGACGGTATCGTGGTGGTTGATGACCTGGGCAATGTCAAGCTGATCAACCGGGCAACCCGGCGCTTGATGGGCCTCAGCGATGATGCCGCGCCGCCCGCGAAGCTCAGCGACATCCCGCTCAACCGGCTCGTTGAGGGTGTACCGGGCTTCGGCTCGCAGCGGGCCAGCGATCTCTACACGCTCGGCGAGTATATCGTCCGCGCCTCGATCGCTCCGGTGATCGCCAGCGATGGCACCCGCTCGGGCTACGTCTGCCTGCTACAGGACATGACCGCCGAGGTCACCGTCGATCGGGCGAAGACGAATTTCATCGGCACTATCTCACACGAACTGCGCACGCCGCTCACCGTGATCCGGGGCAATGCCGATGTGCTGCTACGCGGACTGGCCGGCTCGATGGACGAAGAACAGCGCGTCTTCGTCGACTCGATCCGCCACCACGCGAACAATATGACCGGCCTGGTCAACAACGTGATCATCATCGCGAACCTCGACTCCGGCACGCTCAGCACCGACCTCGAGCCGATGGACCTGGCGCGCCCGATCGGCGAAGCAGCCTTCCCGCTGCAGAGCCAGATCAAGGCCAAGGGTCTGACGCTGACCATCGATGTCGCGGCCGATCTGCGCCCGGTGCTCGGCGACTACGACCAGGTCCGGCAGATTATCTACCAACTGCTTGACAATGCCCGCCGCTACACCACCACCGGAGGGATTACCGTCCGGGCGCAGGATTGCGGTGATCACGTGCGCGTTGAGGTCGAGGATACCGGCCGCGGTATTCCTCCGGACATGCAGGATCAGGTTTTTGAGCGCTTCATCCGCGGTGACGGTACCAGCGAGGGCATCAATTCCACGGAGCGCGGCATCGGTCTCGGCCTGGCGATCTGCAAGCAACTCGTCGAGCGCCAGGGCGGAACGATCGGCGTGACCAGTGTCCCGGGGCAGGGCAGCACATTCTACTTCACACTCCGCTACGCCAATGACACCACGAGCCCTGAAAACTCTTCGACCCCGTTGGCTGCGGCTGCCTGACCGTCGGGCGCTCTCACGCCCACTGCCCTGGCTCATCCTGCTGGCCCTCATCACGGTGCTGATCGGCGTTACGATCATCGCTCGTATTGCGCTGGATCTGGCTTCGCCCGACGTGGCTCGCTATGCGGGCGATCTCACCACCCGCGGGCGGGCCGACTATGGTTTCTGGCCGGGTGGCCCGCTCATCCCCCCAATCAACCCGGAGGCGATCGCTGCGACCGAGCGCGATCGGCCCGCAATGAGCCCATCCGGCGAGCCGCAGCCGCCCGATAGTGTGCCGCTCGTCGTTGTCGGCGTGGTGACGCCCAGCCCCACACCCACCGCCAGTGAGGCGCCCTCACCCATCCCGACCGCAACACAGACTGCCACGCCAACGCAGGCGCCACCGACGCAGACGCCAAGCCCCACGGCAACGCTTGCTCCGCGGCGGGCGCCGACGAACGCCCCGCTGGCAGTGGCCACGTCATTGCCGACCGCCACCGCCCAGCCGCAGCCCTCTGCAACGCCGGTTTCCGAACCGGGTAGCCCGCCTCAGGCGACCGCGCGCCCGACTAACACGCCGGCACCGACCAGCACCCCGGCGCCGACCAGTACGCCATTGCCTTCACCCAGTGCGCAAGCGCCGACCAGCCCCCCGGCGGCGACCAGCACGCCCGTCCCGCCAACCAGCACACCCGCCGCGACCAGCACGCCCGTGCCTCCACCGGTGGAACTGAGCTTCGCCGCCACCACGTTGATCGTCAGCGAGGCGCAGGGCCAGGCCACGGTCGAGGTTCGCTTGAACAGGCCCGCGCCCAATACCGTCAGCGTTGCCTATAGCACGGGCGGCGGCACCGCCACGCCCAATGCCGACTACCGCCCCGCGAACGGCACGCTCAGCTTCCCCCCGGGCACGCTCACCCGGTCATTTACGATCGAGATCCTGCGCGACGACCTGAATGAGCTAGACGAAACCCTGGAGATCCGGCTCACTGCGCCAACCAACGCCGTCATCATCGGGTCGAGCGTCGCGACGCTGACGATTACCGACAGTGATGCACCCCCGATCGTGCGTTTTGCCGGCGAGCGTCGCACCATCGCCGAGGGTGTCGGCTCGGCCGCCCTGTCGATTGAACTGAACCAGCCAGGCGCGATCGATGTAGCCGTGCCGTACGTGGTGAGCGGTAGCGCCGGAACTGCCGACCATAGCCTGCGCTCGGGGGCCGTGATCATCCCGGCTGGCGCGACCAGCGCCCGGCTGCGCTTCACCATCGTCGACGACAGGATCGATGAGGACGACGAACAGATCGTCGTTACCCTCGGTACACCATCCAACGCCAGCCCTGGTAGCCCCTCCGTCTACCTGTTCACGATTGCTGATGACGACACCGCCGGGGTCGCCCTCAGCCAGACAGCTATGAATCTCGCCGAGGGTGAAGCGGCGAGCTATACGGTGGCGCTCGAGAGCGAGCCGATTGCACCCGTCACTGTCCGCCTGCGCCCCGACCGGCAGCTCGCGGTCACACCCACGACGCTGGTGTTCACTCCGGAGGACTGGAACCGCGCCCAGACGGTTACCGTCACCGCCCTGGACGATGATGTGGACGAGACCAGCCCGCATCCCGGCCGGCTCACCCACGAGGTGATCAGCAATGATGCCAACTACGCCGGCCTTGCCGTCAGCGCGCTGCTGGTGGCGATCGAGGATAACGACACGGCTGGCGTGACCTTCAGCCGGACGAGCTTCACCCTGGCGGAGGGTGCAGCTACCTCGTATACAGTGGTGCTGACGAGCGAGCCAACGGCACCCGTGACGATTAGGCTGATACCGGATACGCAGGTTGAGGTGATGCCCAGGACGCTGGTGTTCACCCCGGCGACCTGGCGTACGCCGCAAACGGTGCAACTCACCGCAATCGACGACACGGTGGACGAGGGCAATACGCACCCCGGCCAGGTCATCCACCAGGTCGAGAGCGCCGATGGTATCTATGCGGGCCTGAGGGTCAACCCGGTCACGGTCACGATCCTCGATGACGATCAGTCTGGCCTGTTGATCGACCCCGTGACCCTGAGTCTCACCGAGGCAGCAGGGCCATTGCAGGCTGCCACCTACACGGTGCGGCTGAGCAGCCAGCCGACCGCGCCGGTCGCGGTGGCCATGCGCTTTGACCGGGAGGTGACGCTGAACGATGGCTCTACCGGTTCATTGAACCTGACCTTCACACCGCTTACCTGGAACACGCCACAGACCGTGACCGTGCGCGCCGTGGACGATGAGGTTGACGAAGACGGCGATCGTCCGCCGCTTCAGCCGAATACGACTCCGCACATCAGCCGCATCGAGCACGCCACCTCGAGCGCCGATCCGTTCTACAACCGCAATGAACCCGACTTGCGTCCGGTGGTGACCGTGAGTATCACCGACAATGATACGGCGCAACTCCTGCTGACGATGAGCAGCCTGACGATCACTGAGGGGCAGACAGGCAGCTACAGCATCCGCCTGGCGACCCAACCGCGCGCACCGGTGACGGTGCGGCTGGAGGAGCAGTCTGATGGGCTGCTCAGCCTCAACCCCAGGACCCTGACCTTTAACGCGAGCAACTGGAGTGTGCCGCAACTTGTGACCGTGCGGGTCGCTGACGACGACACAGATATCCCCTACCCGACGGAACGCATCACCCATATGGTCACCAGCGCAGACCCGGCATACGACGCCCTTGCCACCGGCAGCGTCGTGGTGCGGGTGATCGACAACGACGCGGCAGCGATCCTGCTCTCGACCAGCACCCTTACGGTGACCGAGGGGCTGTCCACGACCTATACCGTGCGCCTGGCAACCCAGCCGACTCGCCCAGTCATACTCGCACTGGCTGCGACCGGACCGATCACTGTCACGCCGGCGGCACTGGCCTTTGATCCTGCGAACTGGTACCAGGCACAACTGGTCACCATTGCCAGCCTCGCCGACGACGTGGACGCCCCCGATGCAACAGCGACGATCAGCCACAGCGCAACCAGCGCTGACCCGGGTTACGCCGCCGTTGCCAGCAGAACGTTGACCGTGACCGTGCAGGACGACGACGAAGCGGGCCTCGCTGTCTCGCCGCCGTCCGGCTGGACCACCAGCGAAGCTGGCGGGTCGGTCAGCTTCACGGTGCGCCTGCGGAGCCAGCCGACTGCCCCGGTGCGGGTGTCGGTGACCACGAGCGATCCCGGCGAGGCGGTGGTCAGTGCCCCCTTGCTCCCGCTGGTCTTCGAGGCGACAAACTGGAACCTGCCGGTTCCGGTGACGATAACGGGGGTCGCCGATGGACTGCTCGATGGGCCCGTTCCCTACTCAGTCTACGTGACCGTCGATCCCGGTTCCGGATATGGACGACCAGGCACCGTGACCGAGATCCGGCTCACCAATCTGAACGAGGACCGGGTGGGGGTGCGTTTTGAGACGGGCGAAGTTCTGGTCAGCGAGGCGGCTGGGGAAGTGCGGTTCACCGCCCGGCTTGCGCAGTCGCTGACCTACACCGTGACTGCCGGCTACGAGACCTTCCCTGGCACGGCGACGCCGGACGAGGACTACACGCCGGTAAGCGGCCTGCTGACCTTTGCCCCCGGCGAGGTGACCCGGACGGTGATCCTGCCGATCCTCGACAACGATACCACCGCTGAGGAGCGTTATGAGACGCTATCGCTACTCTTGCTCCCCGGCGACGGCACGGAACTGGCCCCCCCGGCACTGGTCACGGTGCTGATCGAGGAGGATGGCGTCGCATCACCGCTGGCGTCGCCGCAATTCCTCGTCACCGCCGGGCCGCTCGGACCACCCCGCACGAGCTCCTGGTACACCAGCGCCATTGACGGAGGGGCCGGGGGCGCCAACTTCGTGCAGATTACGGTGCCGTGCAGCTGGCCAGTTGGCCGGCCGCTGACCGTGGAGCTGTGGAGCCCGGCCATCCACTACGGCGCCGGCGCAGGTGCTGACCGGGTCGACCCGGATGTAACAGACGGGCCGAATGAGACGCGGTTCACGCTCTACGATACGGGGAGCAGCGTTGACGCCGCCACCGCGACGGTCACCCCGGGTGGACCTGGCGCGCTCATGACACAGACCTATGCGGCCACCTCCGTCGCCGAGGCATGGGCGCCCCTGTTCACGATCGCTGCGCCACAAGCCTGTGGACGCTACCTGCTGAGCAGCCAGACTGATGGCGATGACGACAACTTCTGGGCGGTGCGTGCCGGCTACGACCAGGATGGGCTACCTGACACCGCGCCGCTGGCAGAGCTACCAGATGGCGAACGGGTGCGCATCGGCACGCTGCTGAGCAGCGTCGAGTTGCACGCGGCGGCTGATGCGCAGGTATGCCTGACCGCATGGGTCGCTGTTGCCCCGGGCACCGCTGAGCTGCGCCTGCGCAACTTCGACCTCGATCCTGAACTGGGTGGGCCGGGCCAGACCGGCTTGCGGGTGTACGCTCCGGGCCAGCTGTACGACCCGTGGGGTCGGTCGGGTGGTGTGGCGGCGACCCTCGCGGGCGATGGCACGTGGGCGGAAGACAGCTTCCTGGCCCCGGCGGCCGGCTGGTGGCGCGTGGTCGTGTGTACCAGCGGGAGCAACCGTTTCGCGCTGGAGGCAACCGGCGATGGGGTGGTGCTGCCGCTGCTCTATGATGCGCCCGGCATTTCTGGGTTATCATGGCCTGGTGAGTGACGCGATCGCCCCCAACTCGCTGGGGGGCCGGCTACGGGCCTGGCTCCCACTGCTGCTGATCCTGCTGCTGGCCCTGATCTGGCGTCTCGTTCTCTGGGCCCAGCCGCTCCACGAGCCGGCCAACGACGAGGTCGAGTACATCCGCGTCGCCCGCGACCTGCTGGCCGGCCGTGGCTGGTCCTTTTACACAGAGTGGCGCTGGTTGCGAGCACCGCTCTACCCGCTCTTTCTGGCCGGCTCGCTCTGGCTGGCAGGGGGTGACCTGCAGCGGGCCGCGCTGCCGAACATCCTGGCCAGCGTGGGGGTGGTCTACCTGGTCTACCGGCTGGCCCGTGAGTTGGCGCCGGCGGGCAGCGAGCGGGGGCCGCTGCTGGCCGCGCTCGCTGCGGCGCTGCTGCAGACGAACGCCACCTTCGCCAGCCTGTACATGAGCGAGACGCTCTTTAGCCTGCTGTTTGGTGGCGCACTGCTTATGCTGGTGGTCTGGCGGCGGCGCGGCGGCGGGTGGCGTCTGGTCCTGGCGGGCGTGCTCTTCGGGCTGGCCTGTCTCACGCGCTCGGCCGCACTGGTCTTTCTGCCGCTGCTCACGCTCTGGGTTGCAGGTGTCCAGGTGTGGCGGGAGCGCCGGCTGCGGTCCAGGCAGCTGGTGCTGGCCCTGCTGCCGGCCATCGGCGCGGCGCTGGTGATCGCGCCGTGGACGGTGCGGAACTGCCGGGTCTATGGCACGTGCATTCTGATCGAGACGGGTTTTGCCTACAACCTCTGGGCCTTCTACGAACCGCGCGAGGACCTGGAGGCGATCAACAAGGCCGTGGAGGCGATCCCCAACCCCGTCGATCGGGCGGACGAGGCCACCCGGCGAGGGCTGCAGCGACTGCGAGAGGACCCGTCGATCCTGCTGCGCAAGATCCCCGTCGAGTGGCAACGCCTGTGGGCGGTGAAGATCATCCAGGACCGTTTTCTGCTGCCGAGCTACTACGCCGACCCGCCGCCCGCGGTCTTCCTCGCAGGGCTGGTGCTCGACGATCTGCTCTATCTGCTGGTGCTGAGCCTGGCAGGCTTCGGGCTGGCCCTGGGCCTGACCCGGCGCGACGGGCTAGCCCTGCTGATCGTCCTCTGGCTGGGCGTATTCGTGGCCGTCACGCTGCTGACCCACGCCGAAGGCCGCTACCGGCACTTTCTGTTCATCGTGCTCCTACCCCTCGCCGGGATGGGCGCGGATGCGCTGCTCCGCGGCGTGCGTCTGCGGCCCGCCGTGGCCCTGGCCGCCACGCTGCCCCTGGCACTGGCGCTGCTGCCGCTGCTGGTCCACTACCCCTGGTCCTGGGCACTCCACGGTGTGCCACGGAGCCTCTATCGTGGGGCCGGCGACGGCCTGGCGGCGCTGGGCCAGCTGGCGGGCGCGGAGCAGGCCTATCGGGCTGCCCTGGCGGCGAACGAGACGCCTGACGGCTGGCTCGCCCTTGGCGACCTGCGCCGCCGCCAGGGCGATCTGGCGGGTGCGGGCGAGGCCTACGACCTGGCGCAAGCACTTGCCCGGCCCTATGCCGCCGCCAGTGCCCGGCGCGGCGATCTACTGCGCGAACAGGGTCAGTTCGACGCGGCGCGGGTGGCGTTCCGGGGGTACTACCTCGACGAGGGCCGCCTGACCGACTGGAGCTACCGCTTCCTCAGGCCACACCCGGCGGAGCATGTCGATGTCGGCGATGGCCTGGACTTCGGTTATGTCGGCGGCATGTACCCTGCGGAGCTGGTGCAGGGAGCCACGGCGCGCTGGACAGGGGGCGATGGCCGCGTGCGGGTAGGGGTGTCCGGCGCGCAAGCTGGGCTGCTCACGCTGCGAGTGACGGCGCCCTGGCCGGACGGCCGGCCGGTGCCGTTACGGATCTGCGCTGGGGTGCAGTGCGAGACGGTGGATCTGGATGCGCGCTGGCGCACCGTACGCCTGGTGCTGCCCGCCGGGACGGACGAGATCAGGCTGCGGAGCCCGATCTTCGCCGCAGCTGATGGCCGCGAACTCGGCGTGCTCGTTGATCGGGCAACGCTCGTCGCAGTGAGGGGCGATGAGCCCGCAGGGGCGGCGTTCACCAGGCAAAGAGCAGCGTCAGGTCATTCACGTTGGTGGCCGTAGGGCCGGTGCGCAGCAGATCATCGAGGGCCGCGAAGAAGGGGTAGGCGTCGTTGCGCGCCAGGTGTGCTGCGGGGTCAAGGCCAAGCGTCCGCGCCCGGGCAACCGTCTCGCCGGTGGCGAAGGCACCGGCGGCGTCAGTGGGGCCGTCGCCGCCGTCGGTGGCAAGCGCGGCAATGGCGACAGTCGGCAGCCCGGCGAGCGCCATGGCGGCGGCGAGCGCCAACTCCTGATTGCGCCCACCCTGCCCATCACCGCGCAGGGTCACGGTCGTCTCGCCGCCGGCGATCAGGCAGGCGGGGCGCGGCAGCGGCTGACCACTGGTAGCGATCTCACGCAGCACGGCGGCCAGGAAGCGGCCAGCCTCGCGGGCCTCGCCTTCCAGCGAGGTGGTGAGCAGCAGGGTATGGAAGCCGGCGGCGCGCGCCGTGGACATGGCGGCCGCTGCGGCCAGCTGGTTGCTGCCAACCAGCAGGTTGGTGACCCCGGCGAGGGCCGGATCGCCGGGCTTGGGGGTCTCGGGAACGACGCCAGCGAGACCGGCGCGCAGGTGGTTGAGGATCGCGGCGGGGAGGCGCGCAGTAAGGGCATAGCGTTCGAGCACGGCCCAGGCATCGGCGAAGCTGTTGGGGTCGGCCACGGTGGGTCCCGAGGCAATGACATCGAGGGGGTTGCCGACAACATCGGAGAGGATGAGGGTCACCAGAGCGGCCGGGTGCGCGAGGCGGGCAAGCCCGCCGCCCTTGAGCGTTTCGAGGTGCTTGCGCAAGCAGTTGATCTCGCCGATACTCGCGCCACAGGCGAGCAGTTCGGCGGTGAGGGCCTGCATATCGTCCAGGGTGAGGCCCGGAGCGGGCAGGGTGAGCAGGGCCGAGCCACCGCCGGAGATCAGGACGATGACCAGGTCGCGCGCACTGAGGCCCTGCAACAGGGCGGCGAGACGCTGGGCGGCCGCGACGCCGCGCGCGTCGGGCACGGGATGCCCGGCCTCCACGATTTCGATCGGGTGGGGGGCAGGGCCACTGAGGTGGCCGTCCTTGACCACCACCAGGCCGCCGTCGAGCCGGGGGCCAAGCAGGTCGGCGACGGCGTGGGCCATAGGGGCGCCGGCCTTGCCGGCACCAACCACCAGCACCCGGTCGATGGCGCGCAGATCGAAGCGCCGCTCACCCGCGTAGAGCGTATCGCCGTCGCGGCGCAGAACGCGGCGCACAGCAGCGCCAGGCTCAACCGCGCTGAGCGCCGCGGCCATAATCCGGGTGATGGCGTCGCCCTGCGGAATGGCACGGAGCGAGGCGCTCCAGAGGCGGCCAGGATCCATGTGAGACCTCCCGGGAAGCGTGTGGGCGCCCCGCTCAGCCCGTGGTGGGCGGCGGGCAGTGGCCGAGCTGGGCGCTGCATGCATCGGCGGCCTGGCGCACCAGCGGCCCGAGCGCGCGGGCGCGTTCGATGCTCATACGCGCCGTGGGCCCGGAGATACTGAGCGCGGCAAGGCAGCGGCCGAAGCGGTCGAAGATCGGTGCAGCGACGCAGCAGACGCCCAGTTCGCGTTCTTCATCGTCCAGGGCGAAGCCCTGCTGACGGGCGATCTCGAGCTCGACATGGAGTTGCTCGGCGCTGGTGATCGTCCGGGGGGTGAAGCCCTGCAACGTGGTGTGTGCGAGGTAGGCCTCGAGCTGCTCGGGCGACATGGCGGAGAGGATAGCCTTGCCGCTACCGGTGCAGTAGAGCGGGACGCGCTGGCCCACCTCGGTGAACATACGCACCAGTCGCGGGCTGGTGACCTGCTCGCTGTAGACGCCCTCGTCGTTGTGGAGCAAAACCAGGTTGCTGGTCTCGTCGGTGGCCTCGGTGAGGCGCTGCAGCGCCGGGCGGGCTATGCGCCCGAGGTTGAAGCGGCGGTTGCCGGCGGCGCGCGCGGCCACTTCGAGCAGCCTGGGGCCGGGGCCATAGAGGCGCGTCTCGCGATCCTGGGCGGCATAGCCCCGGGCAACCAGGCTGCCAAGCAGCCGGTGTACCGTGCCCAGGGGCAGATCAATGCGCTCGCTGAGCTGGGAGAGACTGATATCGCCCTCCGCGTCGGCCAGGGCTTCGAGCACATCGAGGGCACGGTCAAGTGACTGGACCATAGATTTTCACATGATGAGATCGCTTTCCACCACAGTCGCACTATAGCCGCAAGGCAGCGCTGCTGTCAATCGCGGGCTGGCGCAATGCAGGGCTTGAGCAACGTCCCAGTGGTGAACAAGCCGACAACCAGGGCTGGGGACAGTTGACACATGACCATTGAGCGTAGCTATGGCTTCACCGTGCTGCCCACAGCTATCTCATATACTCTGCCATGTAAATTGTTCCCGCGATCACAAGTAATTTCAGCGCCCTATGAAGCTCGTCCTGCCAGCCGAGCCTATCCCCGACCACGTGCCTGGCCTGAGCAGACGCACCAGAGTGGTGCTGTTCAGTGGCCTGGCGCTCGGGCTGGTATTGTTCGCCCTGGCGTTCTGGTTCGCGGTGGCCCGTCCGGTGAAGGTGCTGCCACGGATCGCGCCCCTGTCGGCCTTCAGCCTGGAGGACCAGTATGGCCTGCCGCTGAACTTGGCAGACCTGCGGGGTCGCATGGTCTTCATCAACTTCACCTACACCGGCTGTGGTGAGGAGTGTGCCGCCCAGCGCCAGAGCCTGGTGGCGCTACGTGAGACACTGCGGGCCCAGGGCCTCCTGGGCAGCGAGGTGATCTTCCTGACGGTCAGCTTCGACCCGGAGCGCGATACGCGCGAGGCCCTGCAGACCTACGCGGCGCAACTGGCTGCCGACCGCAACAGCTGGCGCTTCGCTACCGATGATCCCACCAGCCTCAAGGCGCTGATCGGCGGTGAACTGGGCATCTACTACGGCAAGCCCGACGCAGCCGGGCGGATCGCGCACGACCAGCGGGTTGTGCTGGTGGACGGCAATGGCGTGCTGCGCGCCCGCTACCGGGCCGATGCACTGGAGCAGAGCAAGTTGTTGCGCGACATCGGGCTGGTGCAGCAGGAGTTCGGCAGCAGCGGCTTGATGCGCCAGGTCTATGAAGCGTCACACCTGTTTCTCTGTTATCCCGACTGAGTAGAGGTTGTCAAACCACTGGAACGGGCGCGGCAGGCCGCGTTCGCAGGGAGTAGTGAGACGATGGCAATACAAGGCACACCGGACAAAGAGCGCTGGGCGCAGGTACGGCCCGCTGTGGAGGAGCAGGAGCAGGAGGCCCACGAGTCACACGAGCCACCGCGCGGCGCCCTGTTGATCACCTGTGGCTACCTGGTGCTGATCGTGGGACTGTGGGTGCAGGTCTATCTGCAGCTGCTGAGCAACGGGGGAGTCATCCAGCCATGATCAAAAACGACGAGAAGTTCATTGGCTATATCTTCGAGGTGGCCTGGATCCTGCCCAGTGTCGCGATCCCCGTCGCGGTAATCACTGCCGTGGTGCTCACGGCCTTTGCAGTGGGTATCCGCGTGCCCGATGTTGCGGGGCGGATCGAGCCGAAGGCGATCGCGGTGACCGCGCCGTTCGATCAGCCCGGGCTGCGGGAGTTGGCACCCGGTAAGTATGAGGCCGCGATCGTGGCCCAGGTCTTCCTGTTCACCCCGAACGAGATCGAGATCCCGGCGGGCTCCGAGGTGACGTTTGTGCTCACCAGCCGCGATGTCATCCACGGCTTCAAGATCGTCGGCACGGCGGTGAACATGATGGTTGTGCCAGGGCAGATCTCGAAGCTCACCGTGCGGTTTGACCAGCCCGGCGAGTACCTGATCGTCTGTCACGAGTACTGTGGCAGTGGCCACCACGTGATGTCTGGCAAGGTGATCGTGCAGTAGCTGCAGCGGCGCGAGCCTGATGCACTACGCGCGCTGACAGTAAGGAACTGTGCTATGGCTGTGATGGCGCGACCGCGCGGGATGGTGCGCGAAGAGGTTGTTGACCGCTTTGCCACCGAGAAGAGCATCGCCGGCTGGAACATCCTGGTGGCCTTCCTGGCCCTGGCCCTGGGCGGGCTGATGGGCGTGTTCCAGGTGCTGCAGTACAACGGGATCGACCTCTATCGCCCGCTCAAGGCAATCCTGCCTGGCGGCTACTACCAGGGCCTCACGCTGCACGGCGTACTGAATGTCCTGGTCTTCACCACCTTCTACATCATTGGCTTTCTGACCTTTGTGGCGGCGAAGTCCTTTGACCGGCCGCTCGCCAGCAAGGGGATGGCCTGGTTCACCTTCTACTTCATGGTCGCCGGTCTGCTGATCGCGGCCGTGCCCATCCTGCTGAACCGGGCGACGGTGATGTTCACCTTCTACCCGCCGCTCAAGGCCAATGGCTTCTACTACCTCGGCCTGACGATGGTGGTGGTGGGCACTTACTTCTTGCTGGCCAACCTGGTGATGACCTACCGGGCCTGGCGCAAGGAGAATCCGGGGGCGAAGACGCCACTGGCCGCATACATGTCGATCATCACGATGACGATGTGGGTGATCGCCACCTTCGGCATCGCCACAGAGATGATCTTCCTGCTCATCCCCTGGGCCTTCGGCCTGGTGCCGGGCACGGATGTGCTCCTGGCGCGCACCCTGTTCTGGTTCACCGGGCACCCGATCGTCTACTTCTGGCTGCTGCCGGCGTACATCGCCTGGTACACCATGGTGCCGAAGCAGGCGGGCGGCAAGCTCTTCAGCGAACCGATGGCGCGGGTGTCGTTCGTGCTGTTCCTCGTGCTGTCAGTGCCGATCGGCATCCACCACCAGTACACCGACCCGGGCATCTCCCAGATCTGGAAGCTGGTGCACTTCATCTTCACCGTCGGTGTCTTCTTCCCCAGCCTGCTTACCTTCTTCAACGTGGTGGCCTCGCTCGAGCATGCGGGCCGCAGCCGGGGCGGTGAGGGCTGGCTGGCCTGGATCTTCGCGCTCCCCTGGAAAGAGCCGTCGTTCACCACCCAGGTCTTCGCCATGCTGCTCTTCGCCTTCGGTGGCGCCGGTGGCGTGATCAATGCAAGCTACAACCTGAACCTGGTGGTCCACAATACCTCGTGGATCTCCGGCCACTTCCACCTGACCGTCGGCTCGGCCGTGGCGCTCACGTTTATGGGTATCACCTACTGGCTGGTGCCCTACCTCACCGGCCGCGCCCTCTGGAGCAAGGGGCTGGGTCTGGCGCAGGCCTGGCTCTGGCTGATCGGTATGATCCTCTTCTCGCACTTTATGCATATGTTGGGGCTGCATGGTATGCCGCGGCGCACGATGATCGGCGCCGCGCCCTACGTGCTGCCCGAGTGGAAGCTGCTGCTGCCCTTCACCATGATCGGCGGGCTGCTGATGTTCGCCAGCGCACTCTGCTTCCTGGTGAACACGCTGATGACGATTTACGCCGGCCGGCGCGAAGCGCCAGCCGAGGTGCCCTTTGCCAAGGCGATCTCGGGTCCCGAGGACGTGCCCGCGGTGCTCGACCGTTTCTGGCCCTGGGTGCTGGGCGCGCTGGTGCTGGTGGCGATCAACTACGGCCCAACGCTGTACTTCCTGGTCAGCACCGGTCGCTTCAACATCCCCGGCCTGTCACCCTGGTGACGGGATCGGGCACGGAGACGCACCGCCCCCCATGCCGCACGGCATGGGGGGCGCTTTGTGTGGAAGGGCGGGGCGTGCCAACCTTCCCCCGCTGGGGTTTAAGGGCGGACAGAACCTTTGGGCGAATTCGCAAGATAGGGCAGAGGGACGCCCTGGAGGTCCTCACCCCCATCTCCCTTCGGCTACGCTCAGGGCAGGCCTCTCCCGCGCGCGGGAGAGCCTGCCCTGAGCCTGTCGAAGCGGGGAGACCAGAGCAGTGCGCTGGGGCGTTCCAATAGGGTGTCACGCCACTAGCAGGGGGGCGGAAATGCCAGGAAATTTACTTCACAGACTACTTACTGATGCATCCGCCAAGTCATTTGTCATGCTGAGCGAAGCGAAGCATCTCGGCCGGGACCCTTCGCGGAGTTTACCCTGAGCGCAGCCGAAGGGCTCAGGGTGACACGGGACTTGCCGGATGCACCACTTACGCCGGCTGGAGCGCGGCCCGGCTCGTGGTGAAGCCGCCGAGGGCGATCAGGCCAACGGCCAGGACGACCAGGGGCAGGAGCAACCCCTCCTCACCGGCCGTGTGCGGCATGATGTCCGGCGGGCTCGTGGTGACAGGTGCGGCGTCGCTAGCTGCCGTGGTGCCAAGGCTGCCCGCCTGCACCGTGATCTCGGCGAGCACCGGCACGCCATCGATGACGATCGGGCTGTCCGGACCACCCGGGAACTCGTACTGGCCGATCACCCCCTCATCGATGTGCAGCATTGCCCAGAGCGGCGCGCCTTCGGCGACCTCCTCGGTAAGCCGTACCACCACATCGCGGTTCGTCCCCGCCTTGATCGCTGTCCGGCCGATGTTCGGCGATACGAGCAACTTGCCGTCCGGGCCGGCTTTGTAGACCACGATCCAGCCATCCTGTGGAATCGTCGCCCGCTGCACGACGATGATCCCGTAGACGACCGGCTGGTCCTCAAGCGTAATGCTGGCCGGACCCGACTGGGCCGCGGCGGGCAGCGCAACCGTCACGATCAGCGTCAGCAGGGCGATGAAGGCCACTCCCCCTACACGCCGTCCAAGCATTACCATCCTGAGCATCGTGGCAGGTTCCTTTCCGCTACTACCGCGTTGTGCGGCGGGTCATCAGTGTATTTCTATGAACGCAAACCGGCGCGAATCTGCGCTAGCGCTGGCATTACGTTGTGCTGACGGTGGCCGGGCGCGCTCCGCGCATCGTTTGGTCGAAGGGGGCGGTATATGGGCAGAGCTGGCTCAATGCCTGAAGGAGGGCTCTGCCGATGCGCTACCGTTTTGTCCTGGCCACATTGCTGGTGTTCATCCTCGTACCTGCCGCTGTTCACGCCCAGGATCAGGCGCCCGCCCTGCGCGTGGTCGAGGTGACACGCGAGGCCCTGGTGGCCGAGCTTGTCTGCCCTGAGAACGCTGCGCTCACCCTGGCCGCCACGATCGACGGCACGCCCCGTGACCTGGTTGTCCAGCCCGCTGCCCCCGAACCGGCAGCCCTGGCCCTGGTGATCGAGACGACCCCGGCGATGGGCGAGGCCGGCACACCCCACAGCTCGCGCCTGCACGATGCAGTGACCCGTGCCACGGCACTGCTCGATCGTGCCCCACCGGGTTCACGCGTGAGCCTGGTGGCCTTCGACCACACAGCTCGGGTCGTTCAGCCGCTGAGTACTGACGGCCTCGCGGCGCGCCGGGCCCTGGGCGCCCTGGTGACGGCACCTCATGCGGAAGGCTCGCCCCCCACGTATGCCCTCGATCAGGCGCTGCGCCGCGGTGCTGAGTTGCTCGCCGAAGCCCCGGCGGGGCCCCGTGCGCTAGTTGTCTTCGCCGCCGGGCCTGCGGGCGACCTCGACCTCGCCACGCTGCGCGCCCCGACCGACCCGGGGCTCTCGCTCGCGATCGTGGAACTCGGCGGCCCTGCGGGCGCGGAGAGTACGCTGGCCCGTGCCGCCGCCGAACTGGGTGCGCTCTACCTGTCCTACCGCGCCGCTGAGAGTGCGACGCTCCCGATGCAGGCCGCCAGCGTGGACCAGGGGCTTGGCGCGCTGCTGGCGACGACGGCGCCGTTGCGCCTGCAGATCGCAACCGAGGCGCTCGCTCCCGGCGCGCACCAGTTGACGATCACTGGCTGCGGCGCGCCGCTTGCCACGAGCTTCGAGAACGCGGTCGCCCGCCACAGCGTGGCCGGCTGGCCGGCGAGCCTGGGGGTGGCGGTGCTCGTGGCCGGGGGAGCGCTGCTGGCCTGGCGACGCCGCGCAACCCGTGGTGCGACGGGCAGCAG